>JAGCLN010000175.1 GCA_017646945.1 Clostridia bacterium
CTTAGATGACGATACGCTTTTCTTAATTTACGGCGCGGGTAATTGCATTGAAGATTTACAATCGCGAATAGATAGTGAGAATATTACTAACGTTAAAATCAAAGGTTACGTTGATAACAAATACGTTCCCTACGTTTTAAGCAAGTCTTCCGTAAACGTTTTAAACTATTCGGCGGACAAGTATAACTGGTCAAGGGGAAACAGTTCAAATAAACTCTTTGAATATTTAGCAAGTGGTAAGCCCGTTATTTCAACTGTGAAAATGGGTTATGATATTTTAGAGAAAAACAACTGCGGTTTTTCAACTGAAGTTTGCTGTGGTGAAAGCATAGCAAATTTTATAAAACAAATTAAAAGCATGGATAAAAGCGAGTATCAATCGCTTTGTGATAACGCAAGGGAAACGGCAAAAGAATTTGATATGCCCATTCTTGCAAACAAATATCTTTCAATAATTTTAGAAGTTAAACAAAATTTTGAAAATAGTAAAAAAGGCGTGTAATGATGAAAAAGGTTGCATTTGTAAGGGGAACGGGTATATATAACGATTCTCGCTCAACTAAAGAAATATTAGCGTTGGTGGAAGCCGGCTATTTAGTTGAAGTTTTGTGTTGGGATCGTGATGGAAACGCATCTACAAAATGCAAAGAAACATTCGTTGACGTTTTAGATAAGGTAAATTTTTCGTTTTATAGCGTACCTGCTGAGAACGGAATAGGTTTAAAAAACATAAACAAACTTATCGGTTGGTTTAGATGGGTGGTAAAAACGCTTAAAAATTCGGGCGAACTTAAAGCCGTTCATGCTTGTGATTTAGATTCGGGAATCCCAGCGCGCAAATATTGTAAGAGGCGCAAAGTAAAACTTGTTTACGATATTTTTGATTATTACGTAGACTCTCATCATATTCCCAGCATTATGAGTAAAATGGTTGAGAATATGGAAATAAAGGTGATAAACTTTGCGTCCGTTACTATCATTTGTACTGAAGAAAGGGTAGAACAAATTGCAAAGGCAAAGCCCCAAAAAGTGATAGTAATTCACAATTCGCCAGAGATGGACACTTTGTCTGAAAGCGAGATTGATACCGATTATTTCTATTGCGGAGCAATGGCAGGCAAAAGGCTCATCGTAGAAATTTTGGGTGAATATAAGGAAAATAGTGATTTAAAAGTAACTTTTGCAGGTTACGGCCCCTATTCGTTAAAAGCGGAAGAAATTTCAAAACAATATGAAAATTTTTCTTTTCTCGGCGCGCTTTCATACTCACAAGTTTTATCACTTGAAGCACGTTCAAGGGTGCTTGCCGCAATATACGAGCCTACCGTTCGCAATCACAGGCTTTGCGCCCCTAATAAATTCTATGAAGCGTTGGCGCTTGGTAAACCGGTAATCGTGTGTAAAGGCACGGGTATAGATAAAATCGTTGAAGAAAACGATATAGGTTGCGTTATAAATTATGATGCGGGCGAGTTTTACTTTGCCGTTAGAAAACTTTGCAATAGTGAAAATTATCAGCAAATGGGCGTTCGCGCACGCAAACTTTACGTGGAAAAATACGACTGGAAGATTATGAAAGGCATTTTGGTTTCCGCTTACGGCGAACTTTAAATGAACGGTAATTTATGAAAGTATTATACGTTTCGTCAATGTTAGATACGGCTACTTACAAATCGTTGTTTGTAAAAGATAAAAAGCCTATGCATGCGGCGAATAAATTTAATACCTTACTTTGTGAAGGGTTTGTTCAAAACGGAATAAAGGTAACGTCGTATTCCGCGCTTCCTGTAAATAGGGAAAACTGCGATAGAAAGTGGATAAGGGTAAAGAAAAAGGTTTTAAACGGCTACGTTCAAAAATATCCGTCGTTTATAAACTTTCCTATTTTAAGACATTTAAAACTTTTTATGGCTGGTTTTTTAAAAGGTGTGTTTTCGACTAGAAAAACGGTGGTTATATACGATGCACTTGTGGTATCGCTTGCGTACGGCGCTGTGCTTGGCGCAAAGTTAACCGGTAAAAAGCGAGTTGCAATAGTAACGGATTTTCCAGAGCATCTTGATTCATACCCAAGGCGAAATAAAGTTTTTCATAAACTTTTAGCGAAATCAAACGGTTATATACTTTTAACCGAGCAAATGAACGGCGTGGTCAACCCCAAAAATAAGCCGTACGTTATAGTTGAAGGGCTTGTTGATAAGGCGATGCAAGATGCTTGCCACAAACCTTTTAATGATAATAATAAGCAAGTTCTGTACGCCGGTACTTTACTTAAAAAGTACGGAATAAAAAACCTTTGCGAATCGTTTAAAAAAGTTTGTAAAGACGGGGAAGAATTGCACGTTTACGGCGATGGCGATTACGTTCCCGAATTATTAGACCTTGTTAAAGAAAATAAAAATATCGTTTATCACGGGAACAAGCCGAATATTGACGTTGTTATTCACGAGCTTGATTCGGCACTTTTAGTAAACCCAAGACCTAACGAAGGCGAGTACACCAAATATTCTTTCCCTTCAAAAACGCTTGAATATATGGTTTCGGGAACACCCGTGTTATCGGCTAAGTTAGACGGTATTTCTAACGAGTACGACGAGTACTTATATTATTTTGATAGTAGCGATGATAACGGTTTAGCCGTAAAACTTCGTGAAATTTTGGATAAGCCTGTTTTAGAACTTGAAAGTTTTGGTAAAAAGGCTAAAGACTTTGCAGTCAATTATAAAAACAACCAAGCGCAAGCGAAAAAGATTGTAGATTTTATTTCTTCGTTATAAATTTTAAAAAATAGGTGCGTAATGATTAAGTTTAAGGCTAAAACTTGGAATATGATATTCGATACGTCATTTTTAATGATGTTATTGTTTTTCCCTGCGCTTAAAGGCTATATCTATAAAGTCATTACGATATTCATTCCTAAATTGTACGGAAAACCTAACGGCGAAGAAATTTTTTCAGCAATAGTTTGGGGTGCGCTCGTACTTTCTACTATGGGAATTTGGCTAAAACGATTAAAGTACAAGCATATCGTTTTATTCGGCGCTATGTTCCTATTCTCGTTCATTATGTACGTTAAAGAAAAAGATAACCC
>JAGCLN010000176.1 GCA_017646945.1 Clostridia bacterium
ACTTACCAAATTGCAGACTCATCGGTTGCAAGTATTGCGGACGGAAAGGTCACGGCAAAAAAGATAGGCACTACGACTATTACTGCAACGGCAATTTATAGCGATAAACAAGTCGCTACTAAAACGATAAACTGTATGGTAAGCAACAACGAAGGTATTGCAACGGACGCTCACGAATATACCGTTTATATTTCAGGTAGCGTTCTTAATCAAGCGTTCAACACAACCGAAACGGTATCTTCTAAAGTTTACAAGAATGGTCAGCAGATTGACGGCGCGGTAGTTTCTTGGACTTCTGCCGACACGAGCATTGCAACCATTGATGCAAATGGCAAGATTACTGCCGTTAAGGTTGGTAAAACGTATATCGAAGGAACTTACGAAAGCCTTAAAACGGTAAAAATCCCTGTTGAAGTAGCAATTCCCGTATTACAAACGCAAATGAACGTTGTTTTGGATACTCGTCTTGCTTATAGCCCTATCGATGTCAACTCCGTTCTCGGTAACGGTAAGGTTGTTGGTAGCGCTAAAGATGCAGACACAGGCGCATCTTTTGTGGTTAATAACAACGCGATTGCAACCGAAGGTCTTAAAGTAGGCGAATACAGATGTGTTTTCTACGATTCAAATAATCTTACGGGTTGTGAAGTTAACTTAATCGTTGCTGATTACGTTGTAAACAACAAGACAGACTTTATGAATATCGGACGTAACGGCGGTGCTAAATATATGGCTATAACCACAGATATTAGTCACGTTGGCGTATACGATATGTCGGATATGGTTGGCAGAAACGATGAAAGCCGTTTCTCGGGCGTATTCAACGGATTAGGTCATACTATTGAAGGCTTAAATATCGTAACGCAATCGTTTGGTGGACTTTTTGCTTACGCTACTGACGGTGCGGTGTTTAAGAACGTTAGTTTCGTTAATGCAAGAGTAGGACAAGGCAACTCGGGCGTATTCTTCTTCCAGTCAGGCGGAAAAGTTATGTTTGACAACGTTTACGTTCAAGCCGAAGTCGACACCGACTGGGGTAGCGGTGCTCTTTATGGAATGAATTTCGGTGGTCAAGTTAACATCCAAAACTCGATAATCGTAGCGGAAGGTAAAGGCTTAAAGGCAAATGCTTCTGGCTTAACTTACTGCGGTGCTATAAGTGGACGTGCTAAAAGTTCACCAGTATTTACTAATACCTATATCGTAAGTAGTGGTATGATAGTTGCTAACGGTATGCAAAGCGATCCGCACAGCCAAGCGTTTGGTCAGATTAATATTATTCCTATAATTTATTCTGATGCGCAAGCATTTATCGATGAAAGAGAAAAACCCATGTCGGCAATTGATCTTTCTACCTTTAACGATTTCTGGGATTTAACTCAAGGCGTGCCTTGTTTTAAGTAAAACAGTTTTACTCGCGCAAAATTTGCGCGAGTAATTTAAATAAAAGAGAATTATGGATATAAAAAAAGAATTATTAATTGAACTTGAATTTAATCCTGAAAAACAAATAGAATTTATAAAATCTACGGGCGGTCTTAAAATAGTTTTTGACGGCAATAAGGTTTCCGTTTATTACTCTTCTATTACCGAATATTGTCGTGCGTTACTCGTTATTAAATCTAAAGGCTTTAAATCGCCGTATGAATTTAGTGAAAAATGCGCGTTTAATACGCTTGGGTTTATGATCGACTGCTCAAGGGGCGCAGTTTTGAACTATGAAACGGTTAAAAAACTTATTCGTATTCTTTCGCTTTTAGGCTATAACGAACTTATGCTCTACACCGAAGATACTTACGAAGTGGACGACGAGCCGTATTTTGGTTATTTAAGGGGTAAGTATACCCAACAAGAACTAAAGAGTTTAACTGAATACGGTGAACAATTTGGCGTTGAACTCGTACCGTGTATTCAAACGCTAGCCCATCTTAACACTCTTCCTCAGTGGGGAGAATACTCTGCGACTTTCGATCTTGGCGACATACTTTTTGTTAACAATGAACGAACTTACGTTTTGATCGAAAACATGTTCAAAAGTCTTAAAAAGTGCTATAAAACCGATAAAATACATATCGGTATGGATGAAGCGCATCTTTTGGGACTCGGCAAATATCTCGATAAAAACGGCTATAAACAACGCATTGAAATATTCAACGAACACTTAATCAAAGTCCGAGATATTGCAAAAAAATACGGGTTTAAGCCGATGATTTGGTCGGACATGTTTTTCCGTTCGGTATCTTGTGGAAAATATATGCCGTTCCCCGAAGACACTATGCAAAAGATCAAAGAATTCGTTCCTTCGGGCGTGGATCTCGTTTGTTGGGATTACTACAATACAAGCGTAGATTTTTATAGGGATTTTATCGACTGCCATAAAATTATAACCGATAACGTTATTTTCGCTAACGGATTATGGGCTTGGCAAGGTTTTGTTCCGCATATAAGTTTCACTTTGGATAGTATAGAGTTATCTACTCGTGCGTGTATTGATCGTGGTGTGTCGCATCTTTTTTCCACTTGTTGGGGCGATGATGGTGCAGAGTGTTCTATATTTGCTGTTTTGCCTATGCTTTGTGCTCAATCTGAACTTGCGTATAACGATTGCTCACTTGATAACC
>JAGCLN010000177.1 GCA_017646945.1 Clostridia bacterium
AAACGCTTGAATAGAAAGCCTGTGAAGCGTAGGAGCACGGTTTAAAAGTACCGGATGGTCCTTGATAATTTCTTCTAAAATATCCCAAACGCAAGGTTTCATTCTTTCAACCGTGCGCTTAGCGTTTTTAATGTTGTGGCAAGTGCCGTTTTCAACGAGTTTCTTCATTACGAAAGGCTTGAAAAGTTCGATAGCCATTTCTTTGGGAAGACCGCATTGATGAATCTTAAGTTCAGGTCCTACTACGATAACTGAACGGCCGGAATAGTCAACACGCTTACCGAGAAGGTTCATACGGAAACGACCTTGTTTACCGCGAAGGAACGCAGAAAGAGACTTTAAGTCTCTACCGCCAACGCCGGTTACCGCTTTACCGCGCTTACCGTTATCAATGAGCGCGTCAACGGATTCTTGGAGCATTCTCTTTTCGTTCCTGATAATAATATCGGGAGCGCCGATGTCCATAAGTTTCTTTAAACGGTTGTTTCTGTTGATTACACGGCGATATAAGTCGTTTAAGTCGCTCGTTGCAAATCTACCACCGTCAAGTTGAACCATGGGTCTTAAATCGGGTGGCATAACGGGAATAACGTCTAAAATCATCCATTCGGGGCGAGCGCCACCGTTTCTGAACGCTTCAACGATTTCAAGGCGCTTAATTGCCTTAACTTTCTTTTGGTTGGACTGATTGTCGTTAATAATGTTTTTAAGTTCGATAGACTCTTTATCAAGGTCAACCGCCATTAAAAGTTCCTTAACGGCTTCCGCACCCATACCTACTTTGAAACTGCCGTAGCCGTACTTTTCGATATATTCTTGGTAAACCTTATCGGTGATTACTTGCTTGTATTCAAGATCGGTAGCGCCGGGGTCTAAAACGATGTAGGATACAAAGTATACTACTTGTTCTAAAGCCTTGGGGCTAACGTCTAAGATAAGAGCGATTTTAGAAGGAACACCCCTAAAATACCAAATGTGAGATACGGGAGCGGCAAGTTCAATGTGACCCATTCTTTCACGGCGCACTTTAGACTTGGTTACTTCTACGCCACACTTGTCGCACACGATACCCGCATATCTAATTCTTTTATATTTACCGCAATGGCATTCGTAATCCTTGGTAGGTCCGAAAATCCTTTCGCAGTATAAACCGTCTTTTTCCGGTTTTTGAGTTCTGTAATTAATGGTTTCGGGTTTGGTTACTTCACCGTAAGACCATTGTCTAATCTTTTCGGGAGAAGCAACGCCTATCTGAATAGCATCAAAATTGTTAAGTTCAAACATTTATAAATCCCCTTTTTTAATTACTCTTCGTCAAAACTTGCAAAGTCGTCAATGTCGTCAAAATCGTCGAATAATTCCTTAGAATTAAATTCAAGGTCATCATCGCTATCGAATTCGTCCATATCATCGTCGAATATGCCGTTGTCTTCGAATTTTTCTTCAATAGCAGACTCGTCAAAGTCAAGAACAACTTCGTCTGCTTGTTCCTTATCGTCTCTATCAAATACGCGAACTTCTTCACTTTCTTCGGTGAGTTCTTTAAGCGAAATTTCTTCGTTGTTTTCGGTAAGAACCTTAATGTCAAGCGCGCAGGCTTGAAGTTCTTTAAGTAAAACTTTGAAGGATTCGGGAATGCCCGGTTCGCTAATATCTTCGCCGTTTACGATAGAATCGTAAGTTTTAAGTCTACCCACAACGTCATCCGACTTAACGGTAAGCATTTCTTGTAAGATATGCGCCGCACCGTAAGCTTCGAGCGCCCAAACTTCCATTTCACCGAATCTTTGACCACCGAATTGCGCTTTACCGCCAAGGGGTTGTTGAGTTACGAGTGAGTATGGACCTGTTGAACGAGCGTGAATCTTATCGTCAACTAAGTGGTGGAGTTTAATCATATACATTGAACCAACGGTTACCCTATTTTCAAAAGGCTCACCAGTACGTCCGTCGTAAAGTTGAATCTTACCGTCAACTTCACCGTCGGGGTTAACAATGTTATTTTCAAGTAAAAGTTCTCTAATGTCCTTTTCAGTAGCACCGTCGAATACCGGAGTGCATACCTTCCAGCCGAGTTGCTTACATACTAAGCCTAAGTGAACTTCAAGCACCTGACCGATGTTCATACGAGAAGGAACGCCGAGGGGGTTAAGTACGATTTGAAGAGGAGTACCGTCTGCAAGGAAAGGCATATCGCTTTCGGGTAAAATGCGTGAAATAACGCCCTTGTTACCGTAACGACCCGCCATCTTATCGCCGACGGAAATCTTTCTCTTTTGTGCAATATATACTCTAACGAGCTTGCTTACGCCCGGATCGAGTTCGTCTTTGTTTTCTCTTGTGAAAATCTTAACGTCAACAACGATACCGCCTTCGCCGTGCGGAACTTTTAAGGATGTATCCTTAACTTCTCTCGCCTTTTCGCCGAAGATTGCTCTTAAAAGTCTTTCTTCAGGAGTAAGTTCAACTTCGCTCTTGGGTGAAACTTTACCAACGAGAATATCACCGCTAGTAACTTCCGCGCCGATTCTAATGATACCGTCTGC
>JAGCLN010000178.1 GCA_017646945.1 Clostridia bacterium
ATTAAGGCGGTTGAATTTATAAAAGCGAAATATGAAATCAAAAATATAAAACCTATTGCAAAAATAACGGCGGTAAACACGTTAAAAACTTCGCAAACACCACCCGTAAGTTTTATAAACTTATCGTCAAGCACCGGTTCGCAAATCGAAATTGCAATTTTTATTATAAACGAAGTGATTAAAATGGTAATTCCTGCCCTTAAAACGCAAAATAAAATGCAAATTACCGCCATTATTCCTATTGAATTTTTAACTAATACCGTTGAAGATAACAAAACGTCTAACCCACCGCTTATAAAATTGCCAACGATAGGAATTATCGAGCCGGTTGCATATTTTAAAACTTTAAACGATATTCCGTTGTATTGAGAATTAACTAAACCTTGCCCCGCTAAAACCAGACTAAAAATTGAAGTTAGTATTCCAACGCACCATTTAATAAAAGTGAGCAACGTTTTATTAAGGGAAGAAAGTTTAATGTTTTCAGATAGATTGCCTATTATTACCGATATAAAACAAATAGAAAAAATAGGGATAAAAAAGTTTATAACAATCTCGCTTGATATAACGGTTAACACGTATGCTAACGGCTTGTATATACCCATACCGAACCCACCTGAAAACTCGCTTAAAGTTATCATAATAGGAAAGGTAATTTCAACTATTTTGTTTACGTTTTCAGTAGCAGTTTTGCCGATGTTAAAAACTTCGCTAACCAGTTTAGAAAATACGATTACTACCGTAAAGTAACAAATAAAATAAATTATATTATTTACGGTATTATCGCATTTTTTGTAGTTTATTATATTTAGTATCGAGTAAGATAAACCTATAAAAATCACAAAGAAAACTATGGATAATACGTCTGTTAAAATAGGCAAATACGATGCCGATATAAAAGACTTAAGAGTATCAAAATTAAGCCCGTTTTCACCCGTTATAAAACTTAAAATTATCTCTTTAAAACTCTTATTTTCCCCAAATAAATTATTGATATTTTCAGTAATAAATTCAAACTCTTTTTCGTCAATTCCGCTAATTACGTTCTCTATTGCATCGTCAAAATTTCCGTTAGAATTTTCACTTGCTATCGCGGTGTAATTATTAAATAAAAACGGCGTAGCAAAAAGTGAAATTAGCAAAATGAATTTTAAACTATTATAGAAGATACTACTTGATATAAATTTGTTATTACAGGAAAAGCACATACGAAAATTATTATTCTGCTTGCAAAATTTACTTTTTCTGCAAGCGATGAAACGCCCAAATCGGCGCAAATTGCGGAAGAAAAGTCTGCCAAATAGGAAATTGCTATTATTTTTACTATAATTTTGAATACTTCACTATCAATTCCGCTAGTCGTTGCCATATTTTTAAAAAAATCAACGGCTATAAAGATATAGTCTATCGTCATAATAAGCATTAAAATTCCGGTTGCAACCGCAGTAAGCCCGGATAATTCAGACGAGTTTGTTTTTAAGTATATAAATATCAACGCACCAACAACGCCTACTATTGCAATTTTAATAACGTCCATCAGTATAGCCCAAATATATCCTTTATCGACGTAAAGAGTTCGCTTATCATTGAAATTACAAGCGTTAAAACGATAACGAGCCCTGCAAGGCTAACTAGCGTTGCTATATCATCTCTATCCGATTTTTTTAAGATTTGACATATCACGGTAATTATAATTCCTATCGCCGCTATCTTAAAAATTATTTCAATACCATATTCCATTAAATCACCAAAACAAATAGCATAACGCCGAACATAAAGCCGACCTTTAAAATTAAATTAAAATTTTTATCATAGTTACTTTTCGCTAAATCTCGAATTAGAATAAAATCGTTTTTATACGATAATATCGCATTTTTTTGCGTTTTTGCATCAGCCTTTCCAAGTTCTAAGAACATTGATTTTAGCCTAATTTTTTCTTCGTTATTTACAAACGGCGGAAAGTTAAAATTTTCATTTTTTATAAAACTTGCAACCAGCATCGCATACTCTAACGAAGGATAGTCAACGTTTAAAACCTTGTTGATTTCTTCTTTTTTATAAGAAAAATTACTAATTAAAAAATCACAAGATATACATACCGAATTCCAAAAATCATACTCTTTTTTTAAATTTTGCGCCCTTCTTCCTGCAATTTTCACACAGGTAATAACACAACATATTCCAACCGCAATTTTTAACACAAACATAATTTATTAAAATCTTTATCGTAATAATCAAAAATCCTATCGTTATTACAAATTGATATTAAAACGTAGTAATCAAACACTTTGTATTTTTTTAAGTTTTGCATTTTTGGTCTACCAAAAAAATCTTCAACGCTACTCGCGTGCGCCGTTGCTATTACGTTTACACCGCCGTAAACCGTTTCTATAACGGAATTTACGTCACTTTCGCTAATTAGTTCATCGGTAACGATTACGTTTGGATTTAGAGTTCTTATCGCCTGAGTAAAACCGAATTCTTTATCGGCGTAAGTCAAAAAGTCAACGTTTGCATTAAAATTAGCTAAGTTTTTTGAAAATTTTAACGCAATTTCATTTCGCTCGTCCACAACCACCACGTTTTTATCGGTGCTTATTGCAATTTGGCAACACAAATCCCTAATAAAAGTCGTTTTTCCAACGCACGGCTTTGATAGTACAAGCACGTTACCGCCCTTTGTCTTATATATTTTATTGAAAAAATCAACCGAAACTCCAAAAACAACGGTTGGAATTCTAACGCAAAGAGAAGTAAAATTCTTTATCGTTAAAATTTTGCCGTTTTCTTTAACGAATTCCCCCGCTAAACCAACGCGTTCGCCGTTATCGCTAGTGATAAATCCTTGTTTAATTTGCTCTTCGTAAGAATGGATAGAATTTTTACATAATTTTAATACGATTTCTTCAATCTCTTCAGCGCTTGGCTTAATTTTATTTATAGTTTGAAATTTTCCACCAACTAAAACTTTTACAGGAAAGCCTTTTCTAATTCTTATCTCGTTTATTGCTTTTCCTTTATATATTGATAGTTCTTTTACAAGTTTTTCCGGCAAATAATCATACACGCTATATAATACTTTGGACAAACGTTTTTTAGAACAAAAAAATATTATTTAAAACTTCAACTTAAATTATTGATATAATTTAATCTTTTTGTTATAATATTTTAGTAATAAAATTAAAGGAGCAATTATGCAACAATTATTTCAAAATATTATAGCAATTTTTGAAACCTCTGCTAATACAACGTTATTCCTTAAACAAATAGGAATGATGATAATTGGCGCAGTACTTATCTTTCTTGCAATTAAAAAGCAGATGGAACCAACGCTTTTACTCCCCATGGGTTTTGGCGCAATTTTAATGAATATCCCTAACCATAGCGAAACTGAGGGAATTTCAGAAATTTTGGAAACTTTATATAACGCCGGAATTGAAAACGAACTTTTCCCGTTACTTTTATTTATAGGTATAGGCGCAATGATAGACTTTGGCCCGATACTTTCTAATCCAAAACTTATGATTTTTGGCGCGGCTGCTCAGTTCGGTATATTTATGACGTTAACTTTGGCATCATTATTCTTTGACGTTAAAGAGGCTGCTTCAATTGCTATTATCGGTGCAGCAGACGGCCCAACCTCAATTGTAGTTGCAAGAAAACTTGCTCCACAACTTTTAGGGCCTATAACCGTTGCCGCTTACTCATATATGGCGTTAGTTCCCGTTGTTCAACCACCCGTTATCAAACTTTTTACAACGAAAAAAGAACGCCAAATCAAAATGCCATATAAACCGGAATCCGTTTCTAAACTTACAAGAATTTTATTCCCAATATTAGTTACGATAATTACCGGTTTAATTGCTCCCGGCGCTGCAGCGTTGATTGGATTTTTAATGTTTGGTAACCTTATTAGAGAATGTACCGTTTTAGATAACCTTTCTGACACCGCTCAAAAAGTTTTAGCAAACCTTATCACTTTATTCCTCGGAATAACGGTAGCGTTTACAATGAAGGCAGACGCGTTCTTAAGTTTAGGAACAATCTTAATCTTAGCGCTTGGCTTATTTGCATTCGTATTTGACACTATGGGTGGCGTTTTGATAGCAAAACTCTTTAACATATTCCTTCCTGAAGGCAAAAAGATTAACCCAATGATAGGTGCAGCCGGTATTTCAGCATTCCCAATGTCTGCCCGTATCGTTCACAAAATGGGTCAAGATGAAGATAAGCAAAACTTCCTTTTAATGCACGCCGTTGGCGCAAACGTATCAGGTCAGATTGCATCAGTTATTGCAGGTGGTCTTATAATTAACTTCTTCACAATGATTTAAGCGAGGTGTAATATGATTAAATTAGTATCTGAAAACAACTTAGAACTCATAAACGAAATTAACAACGAATTAAATCAAGACCAAACCACTAACCAAGAAACTGAAACGGGAATTAAACTTCAATGGAACCCCAAAGGCTTTGTAAGTTCATTTAAATATATGGGGCTTGGAATGCTTGGCATATTCTTAATTACAACGATAATTATTGGAATGGTTAAAATTTTGAATAAAATTAAAAAGTAAGAATAAAGGCTAACTCAAACGAGTTAGCCTTTTTTATTTTAAATTTTGCGTTTAAACGCTTTTTTCATAGGATTTTTCTCGGTAATATCGCTCTTTTGCAACTCTATACTTGTTAGACAATTCAAACATATAGCGTTGTTTCGCGTCGTAAGAAAGTTTACTAAATTCTTCATGGTCAGTCAACCTTCCGAGCGCATCGCTAACGTCGCCGTAAGTATCGAGAAGATTTTTAACCCTTTGATAAAACTCTTCGTCTTCCGCCTTAATTCCGCGAATAGATACAGCCGCTTTACTTTGATAGTACTCAATAACTTTTGACTTTGAAGTTCCGTTTTCTTCTGCTTTTTTAGTTTCGTTATCAACTTTTGATTTGTATTCCTGCCAAAACGAACTTTTTAATCGCTTTTTGGCTTCTTTTGCGTAGTCTTTTAAAGTTTTAACTCTATCCATAACGCTCCTTGAATTAAAAAAAACATCCGCAAAAATAGTTTTTGCGGATGTAAAAAATATTTTTTAGCCTTTAATGTTTCTCTTTCTTGCTGCTTCAGCCTTTTTCTTTCTTCTAACGGAAGGTCTTTCGTAGAATTCTTTACGGCGTAAATCACCGATAATACCGTCACGTGAGCATTTTCTCTTAAATCTTCTAAGAGCGCTATCTAACGTTTCGTTTTCACCAACTCTGATTGTTGACATACTTCAACCCCCCTTTGCCTACTGCAATTAGTTTCTTAAAGAACATTAATAGTATATTCAATATTATAACTTTTGTCAATTAAAATTAACTATAAAATAAAAATTTATGCGGGGTGCCACTCCATCTTTTGACCACAAAGAATATGAATGTGAAGATGCGGAACGGTTTGACCTGCATCGTCGCCTTGATTAACGACTATTCTGTACCCGTTTTCAAGCCCGAGTAAACCTTCGAGCGTGGGGATAGTTTTAAGCATGTTTTTAAGCATTTCCGCATCGCTATCGGTCATATCCGCAAAGAGTTTAAAATGTGATTTTGATATTGCAAGATAATGATTTTTTGCTTGGGGCGCAATATCGCGAATAATAATCATATTATCGTCTTCATACAAAATATTAGTTGGAATTTCTCTTGAAATAAATTTACAAAACAAACAATCTTTCATAATTACTCCTTAATTTCAGCAAGCACTTCGCCACCCAAAAACTCTTTCAAATAAACTCTGTATTTGCCAACTTCTAATTTTTTATTTATATAAACTTTTATATAGTTTGCAGTGTATCCCACCGAATAACCATCTACAAATTCTTCAATAATCACATCTTGAAAAGTATGCATATTTTTCGATAGAAAGCGTGATTTTAAAGTTTCTTTCAATTCAAGCATTTTGTTTAAACGCTCTTTTTTAACGTTTCCGTCAATATCCTTTAAACCGTACGCAACGGTTCCTTCTCTCGGCGAAAAGTTAAACGCGTGGATATCGGAAAACTCTAATTCTTTTGCAAAATTTAAACTATTTTCAAAATCGCTATCCGTTTCAGTAGGAAATCCAACTATAATATCGGTAGTGATTGATGCGTTTGGAAAATACTTTCTAATAAGCGCTACGCCCGCTCTAAAATCGGCGGTTAAGTATTTTCTATTCATAGCCTTTAAAACGCTATCCGATCCCGATTGCAACGACAGGTGAAAGTGTGGCGCAAAATCATTTAACGAAGATAGCGCTTGCAAAAACTCATCAGTAATGATATTCTCTTCTAAACTACCAAGCCTTACCCTGCATTTGACGTCACTAAGCGACTTTATTAGGCAAGTTAAGTTCATTCCTTCAAAATTATACGCCGATAAATTTATCGCCGTTAAAACGACTTCTAAGGGATTTAGCGCTAATATTTCTTTTTTAATAAGCTCAGGGTCTCTTGAACGGGAACGACCGCGAAGATACGGAATAATACAATACGAGCAAAAATTATCGCAACCGTCTTGAATTTTAACGAACGCTCTCGATTTAACGCTTTCGGCAAGGGGAAGTTCGTGAAAACACTCTTCTTCATCAAAAATATAACTGCCGTTTTCGTTAAGGAGTGATAAAATCTTTTCTTTGCAAGCAGTACCCGTTACAACGGAAACGCCGTCCTTACCCAAAAAACTATCAGGTGCGCGCTCAGAAGCGCAACCCGTTACAATAATTTTTGCATTAGGATTATGCTTTTTAACCCTTGCTATCGCTTGGCGTGACTTTTTTTCCGCTTCTTTTGTAACTGCGCAAGTATTTATAATATAGAGGTCGGCAAATTCAAGTTCTTCGCTAACGGTATAACCTAAGTTTTTAAGACCTTTCATAAGCGAAGCGCTTTCACAAGAATTGACCTTGCACCCGAGCGTAAACACTACTGCCTTCATACCGTTTCCATAACGAGCGCAACCCACTCGCCTTTATTTTTAGAATTTATAACTTTATATCCAAGATTAGAATAAGTTTCAATAACTAATTGAGCCTTTTCTTTTAAAATACCGCTTAAAATAAGTAAAGTGCCATTTTTAACGTGCTTTTTCATTGACGGCGCTAAAATACACAATATATCCGCCGTAATGTTCGCAACTACTATATCGCCAACGGCGTCTTGCGCGCTTAAAAGGTCATCAAGCGTGATTACGCAGGAATTTTCAACTTTGTTAAGTATTGCGTTGTGAAGCGCAGTTTTAACGGCTACGGGGTCGATATCGGTCATAACGGCCTTGTTTGCGCCAAGAAGTATTGAAGAAATACCAAGTATACCCGAACCCGTGCCAACGTCAATAACTGAATATTCGGGTTTAACGTAATTAGATAAGAACTCTAAGCACATTGAAGTGGTTTCATGTTCACCCGTGCCAAACGCCATATTGCTATCAATCTTAACGATTTTTTCGCCGCCATTCGCCTTGTAATCAACCCATTCAGGACAAACTACTATCCCCCCTATCTTCATAGGTCTATAATGCTTGCGCCAAATTTCAATCCAGTCATCACCGTCAACAATGCGTTTAGCGGTTTCGAGCGTGCCGAAATTTAAAAAGCCTTGGGCGTTATCTCTCATTTGATAAAAATCCCTAACCACAATCGAAATCTTTTATTCCGCATCAGAAAGGTCAAAATACGCCTTTACAATTGTAATACC
>JAGCLN010000011.1 GCA_017646945.1 Clostridia bacterium
GAAGATTTGAAAGCCTTAATGAATGTTCCGCCACCCTTTTGAGTTTAACGTTAGGCTCATCGGGAAGCATTACTTGATATTCAACCCAGTCAACTTCTTTAGCGTAGCCTAAATCTTCAATATGCTTTTGATAATAGGGATAATTGTATTGCTCTTCGTAGGTGGAAAGTTCTTCAAAACCTTCAATGAGCAAACCTTCGCGTTCTAAATCACTATAACCGAGCGGACCGCAAACGGTATCGTAACCGTTTTGCTTAGCGTAATTTTCAAGCGCGGTAAAGAGCGCGGTTGAAACTTCTTTATCGTCAATGCAGTCAAAACGAGAAAACCTAATTCTCTTTTCGTTTTGCATTTCGTTATAGGTTTTTTGAACTATGCCTTGAATTCTACCTACCGTTTTACCGTCCTTTTTAGCAAGAAAAAACACTTGGTCGCAAGTTTTTAAGTATGCGTTTTTATCGGTAAAAATCTTGAGTTCGTCACCGTATATCGGCGGAACGAAATAAGGATTGTTCTTATAGAGTTTGAGCGGAAAGTTAACAAACTCTTTCCTATCTTTTTTACTAACTACTTCTTTAATAGTTATCATAAGTTTACGGATATTTCTCCTATTTTAAAAAAGTTTAATATAACTTATTTACGCAACGGATTATTCAAGCGGTTCGTCTTCTCTTCTTATGAAAGATAAACCGTAGCCTGCAAGCCAAGGTCCGTTAGCAGAACCGGGCGCGGGTGAAACGATAACGTCTTCGTGATTACACTTAATTGCGTATTCCTTTTCAACTTCTTTAAGTAAATCAAGTGTTTCTTCACCGGTGTATACGTGGTAAAGGATATAATCTTCACTCTTTCTATCGCCGATTATAGGAAGAATTTCTTTGCAGAGTTCGTGAAGGGCTTTCTTAGGGGTTCTAACCGTTCTAATAGAGTTTAAAACGCCTTCACGGTCAAAACCAACGAGCGGACAAATGTTAAGCATTTTACCCATAAACGCCTTACCGCCTTTAAGGCGACCGTTGTAGATAAGGTAATCGAGTTTTGCGTCAATACCCATAATTTGATGCGTCTTTTTTACCCATTCAAGTTCTTTGATAATTTCTTCGGTGGGAAGACCTTTATCAACGAGTTTTTTAGCAAGGTAGCAAAGATATCCTTCGGGGAAGAAACAAATTCTACTGTCAACTACCGTAATTTTAATCTTATCTTGGTAGTCTTTTGCAATAGTTTGTAAAAGAGAATAAGTACCTGACAAATAAGAACTTAAACATACTACGATAATTTCGTCGTAACCGCCAGTTACAGCCCCGTCAAAGATTTCTAAGATATCTTCCATTTTGGGCATTGCTGAACGGGGAAGATTTTCTTTGGGATTTTTTAAATGTTCAAGTTCATCATAGTAAGCAATGGGGTCAACGGTCGTTTCTCTATATTCAACGCCTTTGAAAATTAAACCCATAGGTATAATTTTGATTTCGCTATCGCGGTACCTTTCGGGAGCCAAGTATAAACTACCGCAACTAGTGCCAACAACAAGTCTTTTACTCATAATCTTTTTTCCTTAATTTTATTTTTATTCAAGCGGTTCGTCTTCTCTTCTTATGAAAGATAAACCGTAACCTGCAAGCCAAGGCCCACTACCCGATGCGGGAACGGGCGTCATAATAACGTCTTCATGGTTGCATTTAATTCCGTATTCTTTTTCGATTTCTTTAAGCATATCTACGGGGTGTTCGCCGGTGTGAACGTGATATAAAATATAGTCTTCACTCTTTCTATCGCCGATAATTTCTAAAAGCCTTTGGCAAGTTGCGTGAAGGGCTTTTTTAGGGGTGCGAACGCTCATTAAAGGACCTAACACGCCATCGCGGTCAAACCCTATCATAGGGCAAATTTGAAGAAGTTTACCCATAAACGCCTTGGCACCTTTTAAACGACCACCGTAAATCAAGAATTCAAGTTTTGAAGAAATTCCAAAGAACTGTTGAGTTTTTTGAACCCAGTTAATTTCTTTAATAATATCTTCGGTAGAAACGCCTTTATTTACAAGGTTTTGAGCAAGAACGCATAAATAACCTTCTAAGAAACAAGCGATTTTACTGTCGATAACGGTTATTTTAAGTTTATCTTCATACTCTTTTGCAACGTTACAAATAACGTTATAGGTTCCTGAAACGTAAGATGAAACCGTGATTACGATAATTTCATCATACCCGTCTTTAATTGCGGTATCAAAGCAATCTTTAATATCTTTAACCTTCGCCATTGAAGTTTTGGGCATATCTTCAACTTTATTAATAAGTTCAAGTTCTTTATAATAAGATTTAGCATCAACTTTATTTTCTTCATACTCAACGCCTTTAAAGGTATAGCACAAAGGAATAATTTTGATACCTAAATCTTTATATCTATCAGGCGCAAAATCAATCGCGCCCGTTGAAGTTCCAACAACTAGTCTTTTACCCATTTACTTTCTCCTTAGTCTTTTTTAATGAAAGATATGCCGTAACCTGCAAGCCACGGTCCGTTATGACAACCGGATACGGGCGACATAATAACGTCTTCATGATTGCACTTAATTCCATATTCTTTCTCAATTTCTAAAAGTTCGTTTAAAAGAGAAGGTCCGGTATAAACGTGCCACATAACGTAGTCATCAGGAGAATATCCGTCTAAAACGCGTTTAACTTCTTCACAAGTTGCGTGAAGGGCTTTTTTAGGGGTGCGAACGGTTTTTAAGGTAACGATTTCGCCATTGTTGAAGTGAATAAGGGGGCAAATATTAAGCATTTTACCCATAAGTGCCTTACCGCCTTTAAGACGGCCGTTATAGATAAGGTAATCGAGTTTACCGTCAACACCGATGAATTGTTGGCGTTCAATTTGCCAGTTGATTTCTTCTAAGATTTTATCGGTAGGTATACCTTCGTTAACCATATTTTGAATATTAACGGCAAGTAAACCTTCGCCAAAGCAAGTAATTTTACTATCGATAACGGTGATTTTAAGTTTATCTTTAAAATCTTCGCCAACGAGTTTAACAAGGTTATAAGTGCCACCGAGAGCGGAAGAAATACAAACGATTATAACTTCTTCATATCCCCTATCGATAGCGCTTTGATAGAAACTTTTAAGCTCATCAACGGTAGGCATATCGGTATGCGGAAGATTATCTTTAGGGTTTTTTAAAGTTTCAAGCTCGTTGTAAAGGTCAACGGGGTCAAGATTTAAACCTTCGAGATATTCTTTACCCTTAAAGAAAAGGTGGATGCGGATAATATCTATACCTAAGTTTCTATATCGTTCAGGCGCATATTCTAAGCACCCGGTAGAAGTACAAGCAACAAGTCTTTTCATATTAACCTCCAAGCGCAAATCTTAAATTTGCGGTTAAATGCAAGGCCACGCCTTGCGTTATGGATATTTTTATATAAATTTTATTTAATCAAAGTTTAAACAA
>JAGCLN010000179.1 GCA_017646945.1 Clostridia bacterium
CGATAGATAAAGTAAAGAACGCCTGACCAAGCGCAGCAAACACTACTTCACCGAAAATAAAATTACCGTTCGCATCATAGAGCAACTTACTAAAGTTAGGAACGAGATAATATTCATAACCTTCGCCCGCACCGGGAAGCGTCATAACGTAAATTGCAAGCACTATAATGATAGCAAGAAGCGCCAACATCATAACCTTAGTAATACGTTCAACGCCCTTTTCAAGACCTAACGAACAAATACCAAATCCGAGCGCACATACGCCGACAGTTACCAACAAAACCAACCACGGATTGCCGACCATAGCGCCGAACTGAGCGGAAATTTGCTCTGAGTTTGCACCCACAAAATCGCCAGCAATCATCTTATAAAAGTAGATAAACATCCACGCGGTAACCGCCGTATAGAACATCATCAATAGATAGTTACCAACCATACCTACCCAACTAAAAACGTGCCACTTACTACCCTTTGGTTCTAATGCGCCGAACGATTCGGCAATACTCTTTCCACTCGCTCTACCTACGGAAAATTCCATAGTCATAATCGGCAAACCGAATACAACCAAAAAGAGCAAATACAAAAGAATAAACGCTGCACCGCCATATTGAACTACGATATACGGGAAACGCCAAACGTTTCCAAGCCCTATCGCACAACCTGCAGAGATAAGAATAAACCCTAATCTTGAGCCAAACTTCTCTCTTCCTGAAGTAATTTTTTCATTACTCATTCTGCCACCTCTTCTTTTTCTTGATTATTTTCTTTATTTTTCTTTTTCCAAGCGGAAAAATTAAAATTCAATTCACTCACAAGTAAAGCTACAAATATAATGACGAATCCTATCCCAACGGTAGTCGTTAATTTTTCGTCGCCTATAATCATCGCAAACGCCACGCCGAACACCGCTTCCAAAGTAAGGATAAGCGCCGTTTGATTCGGCGACGTATATTTTTGACCAAACATCTGTGCAAACTGCGCAAATAGCGTGCAAACAAGACACAAGTATCCTATTCTTATAATCTGGTCAAAATTAAGCGAGTACCCGTCTATTCCACCCTTAGGCAGTTCGAACACGAGCGTTAAAAGTGCAAACAGTACGCCAACCGTTAAAAGTTCGTAGCATAGCATACTTACCGTGTCTTCCCCGTCCTTTTGAAACCTATCGATATAAACTATTTGGAACGCGAAGAATATTGCGCCTAAAAAGGTAAGTCCGTCACCGAGCAGTTGGTTTTTCGCTTGCCCGTCATCGCCCGAGAGCGCCACCATTGCAAGCCCTACTATACAAAGAATTGCCGATACGATATTTTTTACGGTCGGTTTTTTCTTATACAAAATCCAAATTATAAAAGGACAAATAACACAGTAAGAACCCGTGATAAAAGCGTTCCTACCAGCCGTAGTATTATCGAGCCCGAGCGTTTGAGTAACGTATGCCAAAAACAAAAACAGCCCTAAAATTACACCCTTACCGAAAGTTTTTTTACTGCCAGCGCGAAGTTTTTTAATAAAGATAAGCGAGAGAATTCCACCCGCAATAATAAATCTTACGGCGATAACGAAAAAGGCAGGGACTTGTTCAATCGTTTCTTTTAAGATTATAAAAGAAGTACCCCAAACGAGTGTTGCA
>JAGCLN010000180.1 GCA_017646945.1 Clostridia bacterium
ATGAACGGCTTAAAAGATATTGACGAAGTTGCTTACGTTCGCTTTGCATCTGTGTACCGTTCGTTTAAAGATATTTCAACCTTTATGCGCGAACTTGAAAAACTCACGAAAGGTTAATATTTAATTTAAAATTTATTTGGTAGGTCAAAATGCAAAAAATCAAATGTATCAAATGCGGAGAAATAATAGAGTTTGAAGAAGGGTTAGAAGTAGTTGAGTGCTCTAATTGTAACGCAAAATTCAAAGTTGCAAAGCGTGAGCAAAAACCCAAACCCCCCGCAAAAGAAGTTAAAAAAGTAGAAAAACCCGCTCCAAAAAAGCCCAAAAAGAAAATGAAGGCTTTAACTAAGGTTATAATATCGGCGGTATCGGTCGTGTTAATCGCAGGCATAGTGGTATCAACGCTTTTCGTTATTGATTCTCGCGCCCCTGCAAACCCCAAAGTGTATCACAGATTTTTAAAATCAACTTTCAACGGCAGTTATGACGGTAAGAACACGCCTAACGACGCTTATCAAGTTGAAATTCAAAAAGATACGCAAACGGGCGAAGTTTTATATTCCTTTGTAGATATTAAACTTTCCGCAACCAATAGTCGTAACATTTCTGAAATTTGGATAAATTTTTCAGACGTATATGAAGATGAACTCACCATAACGATGTCGAAAGGCTATGCAACAACGACTTGGCTTTTAAAGGAAAAAACTTATACGGCAAAAGAAATTAAAGCCGATGAAGACGGTTGGTTTAGGCTTTATAACGACCAAAGCGAAGGTCTTAACTACAATCAGTCGGGTTTCTACGGCGAGTTAAAGATAGGTTTCTCGGCAAACGTTAAGGTTAGAGAAATCGTTATCTTAGATACAGCGAAAGAACTTTTAACGACTAACGTTTCAAAATGCACCATAGGTAAAAAGCCTACCACGGCAGGCGTTGAAGGTTACGTTGAACTTGGTAATAAGAAAGAAGAAGCGGCAAACGTATTTGGTGAAAGTTCAACTTGTCCGTTTATTCCCGTTAAAGAAGAGTAAATAACAAAAAAGAGTACAATCTTACAAAATGTACTCTTTTTTTATTGCCGAAAAAAGTTAAAATTGAATTATGACCGTGTATATAGAGTACGCTTTTATCGACAATATGATAATCAACTATATATTACTAAAAACCGCCACGCGCTTTGCCCTTGTTAAAACCAAGTTTTTATGGCTACTATCTTCCGCGCTCGTAGGTACTGCGGTTGCCATTATAACCCCACTTTTTTCACTTGGCAACTTTTACCTTATTATAATAAAGATAGCGCTTGCCTTTTTAATGGTAGCGCTTGCGGGTAAATTTATAAGCGTTAAAAAGTATCTTTTCACCTTGATACTTTTTTTGCTTTTTACCTTTGCAAGCGGTGGGTTGATAATAGCCCTCTTTTCATTTTTAAACGTTGATTACGAAAGTTATTTTATACTAAACTACGATAGCGTTATGCCGATAGGCGTAACTGTTTTAATAATCTATATATTATCATCAATGCTCTTAAAACTTTCCGCATATATCGTTAAAGAAAGGGATTTGCGCCCCTTTCTTCGTACTTGCGTTCTAATAATAAACAAAAAGCGGTATAGGGTAAAAGGTTTTATTGATAGCGGAAACGGTTTGTATGATTTTCGCTCGGGCTTGCCCGTTGCCGTTTGTTCAACCGCGCTGTTTAATAAGGTCAAGGGTGGCGGAATTAAAAAAGCGGTGTCTACAATCACGTTCGATACCGTTTCGGGCAGGGCGGAAATGCAACTTTACGTAATTGATAAACTTTTGATATATAACGGCGTTACCGTGAATATATTTAATAACGTACTACTCGGCAAGAGTAAAACGGGGTTTTTTAATCCCGATTACGATTTACTTTTACCACCCGCTATATTTTAGAATAAAGGAGCAACTATGTCGGCTTTAAAAAAACTCAAAACTTTAATTTTTAAACTTTTCAAAACCAAGAACTACCTTTACTATTTAAGCGCGGGCGAAACTTTACCCCTTGCATATTCTCAGGAAGAAGAAGCGGAAAAATTATATCTATTAACGAGTGGTAACCAAGCCGTTAAAAAAGACCTAATTGAGCATAACTTACGCCTCGTTGTGTACATAGCAAGAAAATTCGATAACACCGGCGTTGAACTTGATGATTTAATTTCGGTAGGAAGCGTAGGTCTTATAAAGGCGGTAAACACCTTTAACCTTGATAAAAACATTAAACTTGCAACTTACGCTTCGCGTTGCATTGAAAACGAAATCTTAATGCATTTAAGAAAGGTTAGCAAATCGAAAGGCGAAATTTCTTTTGACGAGCCTTTAAACGTTGATTACGAAGGTAACGAACTTTTGCTTAGTGACGTATTAGGCACCGACCCCGAAGTAGTTTACAAGACCACCGAAGAAAACGAAGAACTAAAAACTCTTTATTCCGCCCTAAAAAAACTTTCCGCTCGCGAGCGTGAAATTATGCGCCTTCGCTTCGGCTTAGAAGGTGAAGAAGAACTTACCCAAAAAGAAGTAGCCGACCTATTAGGAATTTCTCAGTCATACATATCTCGCCTAGAAAAGAAAATCGTGGATAAGTTGAAGAAAGAGTTCAAATCCCATTTTTAATCCGTTATAAACTTCGTTAGGCTTCGTTTACTGCCGTCAACCTATGACCGCAACCCCCAACAAGGTTAGTCGCGCCCATAGGCTTGCCGTCGAGCCTCGCCTTCGTCGCAACACGCTTATAAGTTAGCAAATAACCTAAAGGTGATTTGCAAAACCTAATAGGCGGTTGCTCCTTTA
>JAGCLN010000181.1 GCA_017646945.1 Clostridia bacterium
TGGTCACCGCTTCTATGCAGACGAGTCTTGGCCAATCGTTCATAGATACGTAAAAAAGTAAATATACCCTAAAAAACTCTCTCATTAGCGAGAGTTTTTTGTTTGGTTTAAAACGGTAGAAATTACTCTTGATTATTTAATAAAAATGTGATATTACGCGTTGATGTTTTTCATTGCTTTTTACCATTGTTTAAACCTTGTATTTTTTTGACAAAAAATTTCAAAAAACACTATCTTTTTAAAAAGGTTTATGCTATAATCTAAAAGTTGAGTATTTTTTCAAAAATAATTTATAAAAAGGAGTAAAATAATGAGTACAACGTGGTTATTTATTGTACTTGCCATCTGTTTAGTTGCTATCTTGTACGTTGCTTATAACTACATAAGCATCAAGAAGTTAAACGAAGGCAACGAGCGTATGGTTAAAATGAGCGCTATTATTCGTGAAGGCGCGGGCGTTTTCCTTAAGAAAGAGTTTACAACTATCGGTATAGTAGTTTTAGTTATTGCCGTATTATTCTCTTTATTTATTGAAAAGTTCAGCGGTCTTACTTATATTTTAGGCGCGTTGATGAGTAGTGTGGTTTGTATCTTAGGTATGAAGAGTGCAACTTACGCTAACGTTAGAACTGCTAATACGGCAAAGGAAACCCTTTCCGTTGGTAAAACCGTAAAGGTTGCCCTTACCGGTGGTTCAATAAGCGGTATTTCCGTTCAAGCAATGGGTATTCTTGGCCTTTTATTAATCGTTTTAATAAGCGGTGTTGGTCCTCAAGAATCAGTAACTACTTTATCAGGTGCTGGTATTGAAGGTTACAAGGGTTGCGGTATTATCTTTATTGATGCATTACTTACCAACTCTTCTATTATGAGAATTACTACTTATTCTTTAGGTTGTTCTACCGTTGCAATGTTTAACCGTGTAGCAGGTGGTAACTTTACTAAGGCGGCGGATATTTCTGCTGACATTTTAGGTAAAATCCGTAACGACTTACCCGAAGACGATAGCCGTGTTCCCAACGTAATTGCTGACTTTATCGGTGATAACGTTAACGATATTGCAGGTAACTGTTCAGACCTTTTAGAAAGTTTCGTTGCTACTATGACTGCATCTATTATCGTAGCGGTAGGTTTTGCTTCGGCTGGCAACGCTTCTATGTTTGTATCTTCTTACGTGTTCCCGCTCGTAATCGCAGGTGGCGGTCTTCTTGGTTGTATTATCGGTTTGTTGTACGCTCAAATCAAAAAGATGGGCGACGATCCTTCAAAAGAATTGAACTTAGCAACTTACATATCCGCAGGCGTTTCAGTTATCACTTGTGGCGTTGGCGCATACTTAGCGTTCGGTAAAGTTGAATCTACTCTTTTAGAAGAAATAAGCTTTAAACTTGGTTGGATTTCTCCTTGGATTTGCGCTACGTTAGGTATTATAAGCGGTGTTGCTATCGGTATTATTACAGAATACTACACTAGCGATAAGTATAAACCCACTAAACAAATTGCTGAATACGCTGTTGAAGGCGAAGCCTTCCTTGTAACAAAAGGCGACGCGGTTGGTTCACGTTCTTGTTTATATCCTATCGCAATTATCGCGGTATCATTACTTATTTCCGGTTTTGTAGGTGGAACTTACGGTATTGCAATCGCATCACTTGGTATGCTTTCTTTCGTAGGAACAACCGTTTCTAT
The DNA here is from genome assembly GCA_017646945.1 of Clostridia bacterium. GTDB lineage: Bacteria > Bacillota > Clostridia > Christensenellales > Borkfalkiaceae > HGM11412. The sequence goes on from JAGCLN010000181.1 coordinate 1,690, forward strand.
CGACGCGTTTGGTCCTATTGCAGATAACGCAGGTGGTCTTGCTGAATCTTGCCACTTAGCGCCTGAAGTTCGCGTTATTACCGACAAGCTTGACTCTGTTGGTAACACTACCGCTGCTATCGGTAAAGGCTTTGCTATCGGTTCTGCTGCTTTCGCAACCGTTTCACTTATCGTTGCGTTTATCGGTAACTATGCGTCAATGTCTTGGCTTGATACGCCCAAGTTTGATGGACCGAGCTTAATCCCCGTAGTAGCAGGCTTGCTTATCGGTGGTGCGCTCGTTGAATTCTTCTCTGCAGTACTTACAGACAATACTATCCGTTCTGCAAAAGAACTTGCGCACGTTGGTGATAGACAACTTTCTGACCCTGCTATTTTAAAGGGTGAAAAAGATCCCGACTATAACGAATTAGTTCGCCTTGCAACCGCTTCAGCGCTTAAGAGAATGCTCTTCCCGTCAATTATCGCATTAGCAGTTCCGCTCGTTGGTGGTGCTTTCTTCGGTGTAAACTTCGTTCTTGGTATTTTACTTGGTGCAACCGTAGTAGCAATTCCTCGCGCTATCTTCATGGGTAACTCTGGCGGTGCGTTTGACAACGCTAAGAAGTTTATTGAACAAGGTAAGCTTGACGGTCACCTTAAAGGTTCTGCCGCCCACAAAGCCGCAGTTACTGGTGATACTATCGGCGATACTAGAAAAGACGTTGTAGGCGTTGCGCTCGATATCTTCATTAAGATGATGTCAACCGTATCTACCACGTTGTTCGTTGTAATTGCTGTATTAAACGCGCTTATTATGTCTATTTTCTAATATATAGGTAAAGCGAAAGAACACCCGCCCGGGTGTTCTTTTTTTATATAAATTTATTTTCAAATAGGAAAAGCCGTTTTTTTCGATAAAATGGGAAATTTTAAGAGTAAAGGTTTTTTATTTAAATGATTGTGGTTTTATATAATATGTAATATTTATATAAATTTCGACAAACTGTTGCAAAAAAAACACTTTTTTGATATAATTTTACGTATTAGATTATAAAGGAAAGGACTATGGGAAAAAACTTAAATATAGGCTTAGATTTAGGCGGAGATACTATTAAAATTGCCTTTGCTTTTAACGAAGGGGCCTCAAATACCGTTTATGGAAAATTTTCAGGTAAAAGTAAGCTTACGCAGATAGCGATTCCTGCAATAGCGTACTATTGCGAAGATGAACATAAGTGGTATTATGGCGACCAGATTTCAAAGCAAAGCGATTCGTTTATAACCGTTGTTAAAATTAAAAATCTTATATCCCTTCTTGCTAAGCAAAAAAGCAACGTTTGGGCAAAAAATAAAAACTACTATTATAACGAACACGAGTTTCCAAAATTTTTCTTCCCCGTGAGAAGAAAAATGCTTGATAACTTTGGTGAAATGGTTAGGGGCGAAATGACTTTTGCTTGCGAAGACCACACGCCACAACAAGTATGTTTAGAATTTTTCAACTATATAAAAAATTTAATAGATAAAAGGCGTGACGAGTTAAATAAACTTCGTTTGGAAGAATTTGATTCGTATAGGGTGGCAGTCGTGCATCCGTCAAGCGTTGGCGAAGAGTATTTATACGAACTTTCATATTTAGTTGAAAAGGCTTTTGGTGAAAAACCGTATAGAATTTTAAATTCTACAAAAGCGCTTTCAATGTACGCATACCATAGGGGCGCGGTAAAAAACGGTGAAAGTTTCCTTGTGTTCGATATGGGCGAAGAAAATATTTCCGTTACGCGCGCGGGCTTTTTGAATAAGCAAATTTTCGTTGATGGCGTTGAAGGTCATAACGAACCGTTAGACTTAGGCGGTATAGACGTTGACCAAGCGATAGTTGAATCTATTTATAAATCTATTGCCGATAGGGAAACGATAGGTTCGCCGCCAGCAGGCGCGAAAGGGCATATTTTTGAAAGGGGTGTTTTTGGAAAGCAATACCTTTTAATGAAGGATATTAAAAAAGCCAAAGTTATTTTGGGCAAGCCTTTAAAGGACGATAGTTTTTTCAATGAAGGCGTTCCCGTAACGCTTAGTTGGGACTTGCTTATTCAAAGAAGGTTTACTAAAGAAGATTTCAAAAAAAGCATGGGTTACGATACGGACTCAGGTGTTGCTAAAAAGATTTGCGATTATATCGTGCAAGAAGTTACAAGGCCGATAAATCACGACGTTAAGAAGATTTTTTTATCGGGCGGTCTTGCCGAAACGTACGCTTTGATAGAGTACGTTGCGGAAAAACTTAAAAAGAGCGCGCCGAACGTAAAAATTCATACGTTTGATAATTATTGTTATGAGGGCGATGATTTTGAAATTCTTTCTTACGAAGATTCCGTTTTCGCTCCCGCAATAGGCGGAGCGATAGTTGCGCTTAAAAACATCGTTATCAAAACGATACTCTCGCTTTCATACGCAACGTGGGTGTATATAGACGGAGTTAAATGTCTTTCAATATTTGCCGAGCGCGGTGAAGAGATTGATGGCGGTAGAGAATTCGTTGAAGGTTATAACGTTGGCGATATGGGAACAACGGAAGAAGAATTGTTCTCAACGCATATAACAAAAGCGGATATTTTGAAAAACATTAGCATTGGTAAGTGGAATTACACTAAAAGCGGTGGATTGATTGTTGGTGAAGACGGCTCGTACGAACGCAGGCGCGCACAAAAAGATTTTGACTTAAATATCGTTTCCGGCAGTAAAACCGCGAGAATTATATTTATGCACAATGGTAAACAATGCAGGATTCTTTATAACGGAAAGTTGAATTTCCAAGAAGGAATTAGCGTTGATACAAAAGGCGTTGCAACCCCGATAATAAGGAATACGTCGCCTGCAAGCAGAAGACTTACTATATCTTACGTAAACAATGCTTATTCTACTGCTAGTGTTCGCGCGAACGAGATAGAGATTGTTCCTTACGGCCTTAAA
>JAGCLN010000182.1 GCA_017646945.1 Clostridia bacterium
ACACGTCAAGAAACGAGTCAAAATACCGTTAAGATTGAAAAGGCGGTTATCAATAAAGAAGTTCTTCAAATTAAAGAGTTATCTGAACTTATAGGCGTTCAAGCGATTGAAATTACTAAAATCTTATTCAAAGAAGGTATTTTAAAAACTATTAACGACTCTATTGATTACGATACTGCGGGATTTATTGCGGCGGGTCTTGGCATTGAACTCGAACTCAAACTTGATAAGACTGCTGAAGACGTGTTATCCGAAGGCTTTAACGAAGAACAAGAAGACGAGTCTAAACTTTTAAAACGCCCACCAATCGTTACCGTAATGGGTCACGTTGACCACGGTAAAACGTCACTTCTTGATAAAATTAGAAACGCGAACGTAACTGCAGGCGAAGCGGGTGGTATCACTCAACATATCGGTGCTTATACCGTAAGCGTAAACGGCGAACAAATTACTTTCCTTGATACTCCAGGTCACGCTGCGTTTACTGCAATGCGTGCTCGTGGTGCTCAACTTACGGATATTGCAGTAATAGTAGTTGCTGCAGACGACGGTATTATGCCACAAACTATCGAAGCAATCCACCACGCTAAAGCGGCGGGCGTTACGATTATTATTGCGGCAAACAAAATAGATAAACCTACTGCAGATTTAGATAAGGTTAAAAAAGGTCTTGCCGACCAAGAAATTTTAGTAGAAGAATGGGGTGGCGACGTTGCGCTCGTTCCTGTTTCCGCTAAAACGGGCGCTGGTATAGATTCTTTATTAGAAACTATCGTATTATCTGCTGAAATTAAAGAATTAAAAGCAAATCCTGACCGTATGGCAAGGGGTATTATAGTTGAAGCAAAACTTGACAAGGGTAAAGGTCCTGTTGCGACCGTTCTCGTTCAAAACGGTACGTTAAAAGTTGGAGATTATCTCGTTGCTGGTACTATAACCGGTAAAGTAAGGGCTATGATTGACGATAAGGGCAGAAACGTTAAAACTGCAGGTCCGTCAATACCTGTATCCGTTCTCGGTTTAGAATCTGTTCCTAACGCGGGCGATTCAATCTTTGCCGTTGAAGAAGCAAAACTTTCTACTTTAGTTGCCGCTGAAAGAAAGAACAAAGAAAGAGAAGATATGATAAGAGAACAACAAAAAGTTTCTCTTGACGATTTATTCTCTAAAGTATCGTCGGGCGACCTTAAAAACCTTAACCTTATAGTTAAAGCAGACGTTCAAGGCTCGGTTGAAGCGGTTAAACAATCACTTTTAGAACTTTCTAACGAAGAAGTTAAAGTTAACGTTATTCACGCTGCAGTCGGCGCTATTTCGGAAACTGACGTAAGTTTAGCCGATTCTTCAAACTCAATCATTATCGGCTTTAACGTAAGACCTGATAGCAAGGCAAAAACACTTGCTGAACAAAGCAAAATCGACGTTAAACTTTATAGAGTTATTTACGAAGCGATTGAAGATATTAAAAAGGCTCTTAAAGGTATGCTTAAACCTAAATATAACGAAGTATATCTTGGTAAAGCCGAAGTTAGAGAGACCTTTAAAATTTCAGGTGTTGGTACTGTTGCAGGTTGTTACGTTGTTGAAGGTAAAATTTTACGTTCAGGCAAACTTCGTATCTATCGTGACGACGTTATGATATGTGAAGGAAACGTATTACAATTAAAGCGTTTCAAAGACGACGTTAAAGAAGTTCAACAAGGTTACGAATGCGGTATGTCGATTGAAAACTTTAACGATATTAAAATTGGCGATTTTATCGAATGCTATACGGTTGAAGAAATTAAAAAGTAAAATAAAAA
>JAGCLN010000183.1 GCA_017646945.1 Clostridia bacterium
AAAAGAGACGATATTAACTCTATCGTCACCTATAAAAACGACACGCACATTTTCCCCGCGCACTACCATAGGCACTTAGAAATTTTCATTTTAAAAAAAGGCTGGTATTCGCTCACCGTTAACGAAGTTACTTACGACCTTTCCGCAGGTAGCATTATTATCATTGACAGTTTTGACGTGCACTCTTATGATTTTAAAGACAATTCCGTTCACGAAGACTGCGTTTTACTCGTTCCTTACGAGTTTAGAAAGTTCTTGTTTCCTGACCAAAACAAAAAAATTGCCTGCCCCGTTATTAAAAGCGGTAGTTTGGTTGGCGAAGTGCTTGAACTTATCGAAAAGTATTTTGATTTAGACGATTCCGTACGCGCAGGCGCGCTCAATCTTATACTTTCGCTCATTTCAAGCAACCTTTCTTTTGCGAGCGAAACGGAAAAAGACGAGATTACGCTCATGCGCCGAATACTTAGTTTTATTCAACAAAACTATCAAGGCGACGTTACAAGGAAAACTATCGCCACCGCGCTTGGATATACTGAAAGTTACGTATCGCACGTGTTCCACCGCTACGTAAATATGGGTATTTGCGAATACGTTAACCGCCTGCGCTTAGTTTACGTTAACAACACCCTTCGCTTTAACGAAAAGAAAACGATTAACGAAGTTATCTACGATGCAGGTTTTAAAAGCCAACAAACGTACTATCGCGTAAAAGCGCGCTACGGCTTACCCGACGAAAGCACTCTCGCTCAATACGACTAATAAAATACACGGCCTTTTAAAGACCGTGTTTTATTTTGTTTATTTTTCTATAAAGGTTAAAATATCTTGTATTACTTTATCTTTTATTGAAGGTTCGTTGAGTATTTCGTGCCTGCCGTCGTATAAACGCATTTCAACTTTTGCACCCGCTTTTTCGTAACGCTTAAATATTTTGAACATATCTTTTGTAAATTTACTAACTGCATCGTACCTACCGGATACTAACAACAAACTCTTTCCGTTAAAGGACTCGTAAGCCTTTTTTGAGTTAGCCTTTTTGTTAAGAACGATAACGTCTTGAAGCGCCGAAAGACCAAAGCGGAAATTCCTGTACTCGTCTTTATCATAACACTCTCTAACGCTTGGGTCACTCGTTAGCCAACTGCGGTGACTACCTTCGCTTTTAAAAGGCTTATTATATGAACTAAACGCAAGTTTATCCATAAATTTGGAAACGTGCTTATCCCCCTTGAAGATTTTTAGCGTTCTTGCAAGGCAACCGCCAAGCCAACCTAAACGGCTTTTATCACCCGTACCCATAGCGATAATCTTATCGGGATAGACTACGTTATTATTAGCAATACGAACAATAAAACTACCCAAACTATGCCCAAACAAATAGTACGGCATTTCGCCATATTCTTCTTTAACCGCCTTATAGAACGTTTTTACATCTTCAACAAGAAGTTTCCACCCGTTTTTATGAGCGATAAAACCAAGTTCACTTTTATCCTTTGCAGTAAAACCGTGCCCTAAATTATCAAAGGCGAAGGCTAAATATCCGTTAGATGCAACCGCCCTTAATAGTTCGTCGTATCTGCCGATATGTTCCGCCTTGCCGTGCACCACTTGAAAGTAGCCCTTTATATCACCAGAGGGCAGATAAACTTTACCGTATAGAGTGTGAATTCCATCGCAAGACGGCACTCGTTTTTCAATAATTTTATATTCCATACAAGTATTTTAGCACAAAAAAATAACTTTTTCAATATTGACAATCGCTTTTATTATTTATATAATAAAAAGGTATAAAACTTTAGGAGATATTATGAAACTTTCCGATTTTGACAAAAACTTTGCCCTGCCCGAAATGAGCGAGAAAGACGTTGTTTGGTACGACCCGAATTTAGAGCCTTTCACTTTACACGGCCTTTACTACGATAGCCAAACCCCCGTATATAGAAGAATGCCGGACGAAGTTGCTAAAACCGTTAATAACGGCGTTAGATACGGCGCAACCTACGGCGTTGGCGGTAGAATCCGCTTTATTACGGATAGCCCGTATATCGCTATCAAATGTTCCTGCCCGAGCGAAAACGTTATGGCGAGAATGCCGATATTCGGCTCGCACTCTCTTGCGCTTTACGTTGACGGCAAGTTTTCTAACTGCTTTTATATGGAAGATAAGGATATTTGGAACGCCAAGCCAAACACTATGGCTTTTTGCCGTTCTATCCGCTACGATGAGCACTTTAAGCAAAGGGAAATCGAAATTTGCTTTCCTTTATACAACGCGATTAACACCTTATTTATCGGCGTAAAGGAAGGTAGCGTAGTTCTTCCACCAAAGCCATACAAACACGAAAAACCTATCGTTTACTACGGCTCATCAATAACACAAGGCGGTTGCGCGTCCCACCCAGGCAACGAATACCCTGCAATCATTTCACGTATGCTCGATACCGATTATATCAACCTTGGTTTTTCCGGTAGCGCAAAAGCCGAGCCTACTATGATAGAGTATCTTTCAAGCCTTGACCCAAGCGTTTTCGTTTTGGATTACGACCACAATTCACCTACGGAAGAATATCTAAAATCGTCCTATCCCCCACTTTATAATGGAATTAGGGCAAAACACCCGACCACGCCTATCGTTATGATATCATCGCCCAACGTTGAGTATATGTACCACGGAAACGAGCGTAAAGAAATCATTTACGATATCTACAAGCAAGCCGTTGCAAGCGGGGACAAAAACCTTTATTTTATTGACGGCTACTCTCTCTTTGGCGATGAAGACCGCGACCTTTGTACCGTTGACTGTTGCCACCCCAACGACCTTGGCTTTTACCGTATGGCAAAGGGGATAATCCCAACGCTTTATAAAATACTTAACAAATAACAAAAGCGATTGCGTTATGCAATCGCTTTTATATTTGCTTTTTACACGGTAGCCTTGGCTAAACAATCGTCTTGCAAAATATTTCACGGTTTTAATACCGCTTTTTAAACGCCAAGGCGAAATAACGATAACGGTTGATTTAATTAAAATCGGCAAACGCAAGCAAGACGGTTGCGTTAGTTAAATTTAGCCAAGGTATGCGTACTCTCTGTACGGTAGCCTTGGCTAAACAATCGTATTGCGAAGTGTTTCACGGTTTTAATATCAACCGCTTATAGTTATTGAGCCTACCCCCTATTCAACTAAGATAGTGGGGCGTTCGTCTTTATCAACCGTTTCAACGGTAACGTTTTGTAAGGTTGCGTTTTTAACGCCTTTAACGAACAATCCGCTTGCAGGAAGAACTTTGCCGAACATTGCGCCGTCTGCATAGCCCGTGGGGTTAGCAATAAAACTGCTTTCCGCAATCGTTTTACCACCAAGCACTTTTAAGTGAACGTTGGTAAGGGTAACGTTTTCAAACGGATTATCAGTCATATTAACGATATTGCTCGTAATACAATCGTTAGTTTGATATTCACTACCTTCGCAGATTGCAGGATACCAGAAATCTATCGACTTATACGGCTTATCGTTATTATCCGCATAAATATTAGAAATGCTAACGTTCTTGATTGAGCCGATAGGCGTGCCTTCGGGCGCTCTCATACGCCTGCCGAGTACCATAAAGATAGGGCAAGCAACGTTTTCCATCATAACGTTTGAAATGTTAACGGCTTCAATATTAGCGCCGTCGATAGACTCTATTGAAATACCCGTACATCTTACGTTGTAAATGGTACAGTTATTGATAGTGATATACTTCATATCGCCGGTAGTTTCCGTGCCGAACTTGATAGCGTTGCATCTTGACGAGATAACGCAGTTTGAAACGGTTATGTGCTTGCAAGGAACAACCTTTCCGTCGTAAAGCGAAGTTTTAAATACGATAGCGTCGTCACCGCAAAGCAAGTTACAGTCGGAAATAATAACGTTTTCAGACCCGTCAGGCGAAATACCGTCGATATGAGTTCTTAAATAAAGCCCGCGAATAAATACCGTTTTGCATCTACCAAGAAGTATTGCAAGGTCGGTTGCGTTGTGAATTTGAAGGTCGGTAATAGTAATGTTTTCAGAATTTTTAATAGAAATTACTTTTGCGCCCCTGTGGTATGCGCCACGCTTATTCTCATCTTCCCATTGAGATTGCATATCGATATACGCTCTACCCTTCAAGGAAATATTCTTAACGTCAGTCGCGTAGAAAAGCGATTTTGTGTAACTACTATGAGAAACGTCTTGATAAAGTGGCGAGGTTAAAAACTCGTCTGCATAAAAATCGTCAAGGTTTTTAGAACCTAATAACACCGCGCCGTCTTCAAACAAAATAGAAGTGTCGCTTTTAAGTTCAACGGTGCCGAGCAAATAAGTGCCAACGGGAACGAAAAGCGTTTGCTTACTAGCGCTTGCGGTGTCTACCGCTTTTTGAAATGCTTCAGTATGTAAAACTTCGTTACCTGTTAAAAAATCTTTTAAATTAATCATAAGTTATTACCCCTTAATTATTAAAGTTATTTTATCATAGAATAACGCGTTTTGCAAGCGGTATTTCAACCTTTTTACACAACCTGCAACTCAATAATAAAAATTTTTCATTTTCACTCATTTTTCACTTTAATACCGCTAATTTTGGTTGACATTAAATTTTCAATTTTGTATAATCATATCGTAAAAACGCGTTTTTATCCCCCATAAAAACGCTATTACTCTAAGCGCACTATAATAACCCCTACCACATATAACGGTGCGCGCCAACCCGTCAAGCAAGCCTTACGGGTTTTATTTTTTATAAAAAGCAATTTAAAAGCGGTGAGGCGCGCCTCACCGCTTATTTTGTTAATCTTTTACTTCTTCTTCAACTTTTGTTTCTTCTTCGGTTTCAGCCTTGTTTTTGCGGTTCTTAAAGTATTCTTTAACGCCACCGATAAACACTTTTGCTTTGCCGTAATAAACCTTCATATCATTAGCGAAGTTCTTGCGGTCGAAAATCATGCACAAGCCGAATGCAAGCGGGGTGATTAAGATATAGCCGGGAACAATCATCCAGAACCAAGGCCAGTATTTTTCTTGACCTGCGTAAGGGCCAACGGGAACTTTTGTAAAGAACTCAGGGCAGAAGATTGCGAAGAAATTACCAATCGCATCGTTAGAACCAGGGCCGTAGATGTAAGAAGTGTTCTTCCAGTTGATATCATAGAACGCGCTCCAGTAATCGGTTTCGAGTTGATATTCGGTAAAACCTGCGCCCCTAATGGGAATATAACCAAGTTCAGACTGGAACCATTGATTTAAAATGATAAAGAGCATTAAGAGTAAAACGCCGGTGGGCGCCCACAATACGCGCTTCCAAGATAAAGTGTGGTGCTTTAAAAGTACCATTAAAAGCGGAATTGCCATTACCATCCAGTGGTGATAGTAGAATCTTACGATATCCCAAAATTCACCGAGTTGGTTTGACTTTGCCAAAGGTTCTTGCGGATAGAAAAGGGCTATTAAACCACTAAGCACACCGATATAGAACATATATTCCTTTGCTTTTTTGTTCTTCATTAAGTAAATGAAGGGGAAAAGCGCAATGTTTGCGCCACAAATGTTAACAAACCAAGAGTCTCTAAGCATTCTCGCTTCATCTACCGAGTACGGCGGAATAAACACTTTTAAGAAGTGAAGCAATAAGCCGAACGCTAAGAAAGAGAATAATACTATTTTTTGAGTTCTTACCTTTCTGTTTCTCAAAGCGTAGTAAATACCTACAACTCCGCCTGCCGAAAGCAATAACCAGAAAAAGTACCAACCGTTAAACATTTTTATTTCCATACTGTATCTCCTAGTAAAAAAAGTAGTAATTTCGTGTTTTCACACAGTTTTCACATATTGTAACATAATACGATATATTTTGCAAGTGTTTAATAAAATTTATTATAAATTTCACAAAACTAACTTTGGCATAGTAGCAATTTGACAAATATTGAGTTTTTATATATAATCTTTGTAGTTTTAGGAGATTTATTTATGGATAAACTTGTTCAAAAGAAAGGCAACTGGTGGGCGTTACTTCCCATCGGCGTGTTCTTAGTGGTATATATAGGCGTTAGCCTTATATTTAACGACTTTTACGCGATGAGCGTTGTCGTTGCGTTTATGGTGGCGATACTCGTTGCGTGTTTCCAAAACCCCAAGCTCAAATTTGACGATAAACTTTCGGTAATGGCTAAGGGGCTTGCCGATAAGAATATTATTACCATGGTTTTAATTTTCTTGGCGGCAGGTATTTTTGCAGGCGTTTTGGGTAGAGACGGCGCTAAAACCGTTGCAGACCTTTTCTTGAGCGTTATCCCATCAAACTATTCCGCTCTCGTTCTTTTTATCGTTGCGTGTTTCGTTTCTACCGCTATGGGTACTTCTTGCGGAACGATTTCGGTAATAGCGCCAATCGGCATAGTTATTTCTCAAGCAACGGGCGTTTCACTTCCGCTTATCATCGGTTCGGTTATCGGTGGCGCTATGTTCTGCGATAACCTATCGTTTATTTCAGACACCACTATTGCGGCTACTTCAACTCAAGGTTGCAATATGAAAGATAAGTTTAAAGAAAACTTCTTTATCGCCCTTCCCGCCGCCGTATTAACGATTGCTGTTTTAGTAATTTATGCTTTTGCGGGTGGCGAAACTACCGCTTATGAACCAAGCGGTATCAATATTTGGCTACTCGTTCCTTACGTTTTAGTTTTAATCGGCGGTATCGTAGGCATTAACGTTTTCGTAGTTTTAATCACGGGTATCGTTACTGCTATTGCAATCAAACTTTCGCTCGGCTTAGAAGTTCTAACCGTAATCAAGGATATGGGTAACGGCGCTAACGGTATGTTTGAAGTAGTTATGGTAACCCTTTTAGTAACTATGCTTTCCGCTCTTATGCGCGAATACGGTGGGTTTGACGCGTTGCTTTCAGGCATTAACAAAGTGTTTAAAGGCAAAGTTGGTGGTCAACTCGGCATTAGTTTGTTAGTTTCCGCTATGGACGTTGCAACCGCAAATAACACCGTTGCAATCGTAATGGCAGCGCCTATTGCTAAAACGATTAGTGAAGATTATGGCATAACCAACACTAAAACGGCATCTTTACTTGATATTTTCGGTAGCGTTGTTCAAGGCATTATTCCCTACGGCGCGCAAATGGTAACTGCAGTATCCGCGGTAGTAGCAGCCGGCATGTCCATATCGGCAGGCGAAATAATCCCCTACTTATTCTACCCCTACCTTCTCGCAATAAGCGCAATAGCGTTTATCCTTATTCCCGCATTGAAACCAAAGAGTAAAAAAGATAATTAAATTAAGCGAATAAACGAGCGTGTTTCATAACACGCTCGTTTTGTTTACAATAAATTGTAAAAGAAAATCATTTTCGTTGACAACGCCTATATAATGTGATAGAATTGTGAACGATATTTAATTTTACGGAGTACAAAAGATGACTTTTAGAGACTGGATTTTTTCATTACATCCTGAAAATGACGGCTATAATGGACAATGGCAATTACCCCATATTTTAACGCTTTTAATTTCTATCGCGTTTATAATAGGTTTAACGTTTGCTTTTCGCAATAAAAGCAGAAGCGCTCGCACAACCGTATTAAGAGTGTTAGCAGGCTGTATTTTATTCTTTGAAATCGCGCGCAGAATCATCAACTATAAAAAAGGCGTAATGTTTGACTTAAATAGCACTTTGACTCATTTATTACCGCGTCCTTGGTGCGCTATTTCTTGTTGGATACTCATTTTCACTTCCATCTTCAACAAGAAGACTTTATGGAATTTTTCGGCTATCAACGCCCTTTTGTGCGCTATAATTTTCTTTGCGTATCCTTCAACGGGTTTCAACCACAAGCACTTATTGTTTGAAAATATTTACTCTATCGTAACCCACGCATTGTTAATCGTTTCCGCAGTTTTAATCTTAACTTACAAGCTCGGCGATTTTAGATACAAAAGGGAAACTTTCGCTCAAGGCTTCTTGAAAGAAATCATTATGTTCGTTGCCGTTTTCGTATACGGTATCTTAGAACTTCCTTCTATTTTAGACTTATCTTTCGACCCCTTATTCTTCGTTCCCACTCACCCCGGTTACACTAATGACGTGCAAGAAATTTTAGGTTTAAGCGGTGCGTTATATCTTACCTTATATTTCACTTTCTTAATCATTTGGATAAACGCGTTCTATCTTATTCCTATTCTTCGCAAAAAACTTTCAAAGTCTAACGCCTCAAACTGTGAAAACTAAAACAACCAAAATTAAAAGGATGGCAAGCAGCCATCCTTTTTTGTTATTTTGCTAACGTTTTAAGGTTATCACCTGCAAAACGATAAATCGTCCAGTCGGTCATAGGCTCTGCGCCGAGTGAAAGATAAAAGTCAATGCTTGGCTTATTCCAGTCAAGGCAAGTGAATTCAAGCCTGCCTGCGCCACGCTCAACGGCGATGCGAGCAACTTGTTTGATAAGCGCTTTTCCATGCCCGCGCTTTCTATACTCGGGCTTTACGAAAAGGTCTTCAAGGTATACGCCCGCCCTTCCCAAGAAAGTGG
>JAGCLN010000184.1 GCA_017646945.1 Clostridia bacterium
ATGGGAGTAAATAATCACGCTCACAAAGTGAGTGTACAACATAAATACCGCAAGGGAAAAATAGAGCAAGATTTTACAAACGGGCCGTTATTTAAACAAATAATTCTATTTTCTATTCCTATAATGCTAACAAACGTGTTGCAACTCGTTTTCAACACCGCCGATATTGCAGTTTTAGGGGCAATATCAAAAGGTGGTGATAACGCCGTTGCTGCGGTTGGGGCAACGAGTTCGCTCGTTACGCTATGCACGATACTGTTCGTAGGCGTGTCTATAGGTATGAACATAGTCGTGTCTAAAAAACTTGGTGCGGGTGATGAGGAAAGCGTTAAAAAACTCGTAGGTATGAGTTTACCGCTCAGTTTAGCAATCGGTATTTTACTGGTGGTAGTCGGGTGGACTGCGTCAAGACCGCTTCTAATACTTATGAACTGTGATGAAGACGTTTTAGATTATGCCGTAAAGTATATGCAAATTTACTTTTCAGGCATGCCACTTGTTATGTTATACAACTTCTTCTCGGCAATACTAAGGGCGGCGGGCGATAGTAAAAGACCGCTCATTTATCTTATTATCGGCGGTATTTTAAATATTGGCTTTAACGTCTTTTTCGTTCTCGTGTTGGATATGGACGTTGAGGGCGTTGCTATCGCAACGGTAATTGCTCAAGGCGTTGCGGCAGTCCTTGCTATTATCCGTTTATCTCATTCAAGCGGAATAGTTCGTTTTAGGTTTAAATACGCCAAGTTTTATAAAAAAGAACTTTTAGAAGTTTTGAGAATGGGTGTGCCCGGTGGTATTCAAAGTTCACTCTTTGCGTTAACCAACGTGTTTATTCAGTCAACAATCAACCTTTTTGGCGAGCAGGCGATGGCAGGTTCGTCGTACGCCTCTCAGGTTGAAAATTACGTGTCAACCGCCCTTCAAGGCGTTGCCCATGCAATAGTTTCAATAGTAAGCCAAAACCACGGAGCAAGAAAGTACGATAGAATTAGAAAAGCGATATTATATGCAACGGGCATAAATACTGTAGCAGGCATAATACTTGGTTTAGGCGCGTTATTCCTATTAAAAATAGTAGTAGGTTTTATTACTGACGACGCGGTTGTTATAGATTACGCTTACCGTCGTTTTATAGGGATTGGTCCGTTCTATTTTATGTGTGGTGTAATGAACGTGCTAAGTTTTTCTATTCGCGGGCTGGGAAAGAGTATAACGGCAATGATAGTTGCAATTTTCTCAGCGGGCGTGTTAAGAGTTGTTTGGCTCAACGTTGTTTACGCGTTAACGGGCGATTTTACGGTAATTTTCACGGCGTATCCCGTTTCGTGGGTGATAACGATAGGTTGTTATTTAGCGGTGCTTATTCCGCATATTAAAAATTTAGAAAGGGTGGCGAGAGATGAATCAATTATTGATGAGACACAATGCGCTTAGCGTTTGTGAACAAAGCATTGGTTTTGCCGTTGAAAAGATAATAAATTGTTATGAAAACGGTGGTAAAGTTTTAATTTGTGGAAACGGAGGAAGTAGTGCCGACGGTGAGCATATCGTTGGCGAGCTTATGAAAGGCTTTTTAAAGTCAAGGCCTATTCCCGAAGAAAAACGCGCTGAAATGCTTAAAAATTATTCGATAGACGGTGAAGTGTTAGATAAACTTCAAATGGGTTTGCCTGCAATTTCGTTGCCGTCAATCGTTGGGCTTAACTCAGCGTTTTGTAACGACGTTTCGCCCGAACTTATCTATGCCCAAGGCGTTTTCGCCCTAGCGAAGAAAGAAGACGTTTTGATTGCTATTTCCACTTCCGGCAATTCAAAAAACGTAGTTCAGGCGGTAAAAGTTGCAAAATCTTTAGGAATTACCGTAATTTCTCTAACGGGTAAAACGGGCGGTCTTTTAAAAGACTTATCAACCGTTTGCATTTGCGTTCCCGAAACGGAAACTTACAAGGTTCAAGAACTTCATCTTCCCGTATATCACTATATTTGCGCGGAAGTAGAAAAACATTTTTTTAAAGCATAAAAGGAAAACTATGAACGCTTTTAAACTTTTGTTTTTAGGAACGAGTGCAAGGAACTATTCACCAAAACTCAATAACGAGTGCAAGGATAAGTTTGATAAAACGGCTCGCCGTTCCGCTTGCGCGCTACTTAACGATAATATTTTGATAGACTGCGGTTTTCACACTTTAAACGCTATGGATATAGCCGGCGTTAAAAAGAGCGATATAAAAACGCTTTTTATAACCCACTTTCACGACGACCACTTCAATTTGGAAAGCGTGCAAAGTATAGCGAATAGCAAAACCCAACCTCTCGATATTTTCGTAAGTGACGGCGCGGTTGTTCCTACGATAGAAAACGCGGTGATTCACTACTTGAAAAAGGGTGAAAAGATGCAATTCCAAAACGGAATAACCATAACGAGCCTACTTGCAAACCACGATAAAGAAGTCTTCCCCCAGCACCTTCTTTTTGAAAAGGACGGCGAGAAGTTTTTATACGCTTGCGACGGGGCTTGGTTTTTAACGGAAACTTTCTACGCGTTAAAAGATAGCAATTTAGCCCTTTTTGTTGTCGACTGCACGGTTGGTGATAGGGTGGGCGATTACCGTATTTGCGAGCATAATTCTATACCTATGTTAAGGTTGATGCTTCCGTCTTTAAAAACTTTTAATATAATAGATGATAAAACTAAGATTTTCGCATCGCATATAGCCTATTCCCTTCACGATACGAGCGAAGTAACGGAAAAGGTTTTAAACGATATAGGCGTGGCGTTAGCCTATGACGGAATGATTGTAAAGGCATAAAAAAAGAGGTTCTTTTCGAACCTCTTTTTAGTTTTAATTAAAAGCCCATGGATTTAATTTTTGCTTGCATTTTGTCTGCTTCTTCTTTAGTAAGAACGCCCGTTTGCATTGTGTAAGTTATGGTATCGCCTTTTTTAAGATATAATTGTTGATTATTTCTTTGACAGTAAAGTTTACCAAGGTGTTCGCTCGTTGCGGGAAGAACCATACCCAAAGCGTCTTCATCGTCAGTTCTTGAAATCCATCTTGTACCGTAGGGAAGTTCTTCGGGGCGGTGGATAACGTAAGTAGCGGTTCCGTCAGGATTTACTTGCATAGTGTAAGCGTTGCCGTTTTCGTCCGCTTGATATTTTGCGCACATAACGATTTCGGGGTGGTAAGACTGATTTTCACCGCCGATAGTATCCATAAGATAGGGGTTATCATCGAGCATATCAAGGTAAGCGTTAGTCTTTTTAGCGTGTTCGGGCGACCAGTAGTTTTCGGGAACTTCGTGGTTGATTTTAATTTGCTTTCTGTCTGCCGTGTAGCAAAGTTTAGCGCCGTCAACGGGGCGGTGGTTGATATGGCAAAGATAATAATATTCAAGCGGAATATCTTTCTTGTTGGTAAAGGTGGCGGTCACGTCAAAGTAAGTTGCGCCTGCGTAGAGTTTAAATACTGGCGTAAAGTCGTAGTTAAGTTCAAAGCACGCCTTGTGAGAATATGTGCCTGAAACGCCGATATATTCACCCTTTTCATCCGCGCCTGCAATAAGGTAAACGGTGTTGTACTTAGCGATAGGAAGTTCGCCGTGCGGTAAGTGAGTATCTTCTGCGGTGGGGTTACCCATAGCGGTTAAACCACAATGCATTAAGAAACAGCCGTAACTTTCGCCGTAAACTTGCTTGCATTGAACGGGTTCGTCATAGATAGATTTCATTCTAAGGTCAACGCCGTTAAACACCGCGTTCCACACCATTTGACCCATGTAGGGAAGAACGGTAGCGTAGCCCTTTTCGTTTGCAATCTTGATTGCTTTAACGCCGGTTGAATAGGTAAAAATACTTGCGGAAAGGCCGTTTGAAGAGTAAACTAAGGTTTCCTTTTCCGTCCACAAATTTTCATATAAATAGATTTTTGATTGCATAAAATTTCTCCTTAAAATCAATAGTTTTTTGTTCTTTAAAATTTAAAATTGTATTTTCGTGCAACAAATTAGTTGTTTTATTCCTTTTATTTATTAGAAACTTTTGATACAATGTATATGACTTACGAATATCCGTAATTCACGATATAACGATTGTATCATATTGACAAGTAAAAATCAAGGTGGTATAATAAATTTAATAGATATATTAAACGCC
>JAGCLN010000185.1 GCA_017646945.1 Clostridia bacterium
ATTTTCGCGCCTTCGCTTTCTACTAAAAGACCACTCTTTTCAAGCTCGTCGATAACAATCCCCATTTTGTCGTTAAAGAAACTTTCGCCGTTGTAACTATCAAAAGTGATGCCGAGTTGCTTATATACCTTTTCAACGTCTAAAAGAGTAAGGTCTTTAAACCACTTGAAAAGTTCGTTGCACTCTTTATCGCCTTGTTCGATAAGTTTGAAATACTCTCTCGCCTTATCGTCCATTTCCGGATGCAATTCCGCTTCATCGTGATATTTAACGTACAAGCGCATAAGTTCTTTAACTCTACCCTTTTCAACGGCTTCGCGGTCGCCCCACGCCTTGTAAGCGTAAATGAGTTTACCAAACTGGGTACCGTAATCGCCAAGGTGGTTAATGCCCACTACGTTGTAGCCGAGTTTTTTGTAAATTCTATAAAGCGCGCCACCGATAACGGTAGTTGATAAGTGACCGATGTGGAAAGGCTTTGCTACGTTGATTGAAGAATAGTCGATACAAACGGTTTTGTTTGCGCCTAAATTTGACGAGCCGTAATCTTCGCCGAGCGATAAAATCTCTTTAAGAACGGCACTCGCCTTTCCTTGACGGTTAACGGTAAAGTTTAAATATCCGTTAACTGCCGTAACTTTAACGATAACGTCATCAGTTTGATAAGAAGATGCGAGTTCTTCTGCAATCATAACGGGTGACTTTCTTAAAAGTTTAGCAAACTTAAAGCAAGGAAGCGCAAAATCGCCCATTGAATTATCAGGCGGAGTAACGATGAGTGAAGTTATTTCTTCTTGAGAAATACCTTCAACGATTAATTTTTGAGAAATATAACTTTTGTAATCCATAGGCTAATTTTACCACACTTTCTATAAAACTTCAATTATTTTTAAACTTTAACACTAAAAAGTTTGAATATAATAAAAGTTTTTGGTATAATAGGTAGGTCAATAAGGAGAAATCGTATGAAACTTGGTGTTGTTGGGCTTCCCAACGTAGGAAAATCAACGTTATTTAACGCAATAACCCACGCCGGCGCGCAAGCGGCAAACTTTCCGTTCTGCACTATCGAACCAAACGTTGGCGTTGTTGCCGTGCCTGATGAAAGGCTTGATAAACTCGCCGCGCTTTATAATAGCAAAAAGATAACCCCCGCTTCGATTGAATTCGTAGATATTGCAGGGCTCGTTAAAGGCGCAAGCCGTGGCGAAGGTCTTGGCAATAAGTTCTTATCGCACATTAGAGAAGTTGACGCTATCGTTCACGTTGTTAGGTGCTTTGAAGACGAAAACGTGGTTCACGTTGAATCTAACGTTGAACCGATTAGGGATATTGAAACTATCAATCTTGAACTTATCTTATCGGATATGGAAAGCGTTCAAAAAAGATACGATAAGGCAGTTTCTATGATAAAGACGGGCGATAAGAAGTACCAAGTAGAATCGGCGCTTTTAAAGAGAATTCTCGACTGTTTGGAAGCGGAAAAACCCGTTAGAAGTTTAGAGTTTGACGAAGAAGAACAAAAGTACGTTAACGGCTTGTTCTTAATCACTTCAAAACCCGTTATCTACGCGGCTAACATTTCCGAAAGCGATATTGCAAGCGATATTGAAGATATCCCCTTAGCAAAAAAAGTTCGCGATTACGCCGTTAAGGAAAATAGCGAAACGCTCGTTATTTCCGCTAAAACGGAAGAAGAAATTTCTGAACTTGACCCCGAAGAACAACAGATGTTCCTTGACGATTTAGGGCTTAAAGAAAGCGGTCTTAACCGCTTGGTAAAAGCAAGTTACCGCTTGCTCGGTCTTATCAGTTACTTGACGAGCGGTGAGCCTGAAACAAGGGCTTGGACAATTAAGAACGGAACGAAAGCACCCCAAGCGGCAGGCAAAATTCACACCGATTTTGAAAAGGGATTTATCCGCGCGGAAGTAGTTGACTACGAAGTTTTACTCGAATGCGGTAACTACACGAAGGCGAAAGAACTTGGTAAAGTTCGTTCCGAAGGTAAAGATTACGTTATGAAAGACGGTGACGTAGTTTTATTTAGCTTTAACGTTTAATATCGATAAAAAACAAGCTATTTCTTGCGTGTTTTTTGGTGCGAGCAAATCTATAAGCCGGGTTCTGTCGTTTAATACGGCTATCTATCTAGACTTACAGTCGCCTGTAAGTTCAAGCGAATAAAACAAACGCGCGCCGCGTAGCGCTTACACACGCGTTCCTATCTTGCTTCGGGTGGGGTTTACACAGCCCCCTGCGTTACCGTAGGGGCGGTGAGCTCTTACCTCGCC
>JAGCLN010000186.1 GCA_017646945.1 Clostridia bacterium
TGAGGCGGTTGACCTTGTCCTTTTCGCATTTGAGCATGGAACAAGCGGTGATATTCTTGTACAGAAGGCGCCTGCTTGTACTATTCAAACTCAGGCGGAAGCAGTTTGCGAACTCTTTGGTGGGGATAAGAACAATATTAAGGTTATCGGTATTCGCCATGGCGAAAAAATGTATGAAACACTTCTTACTAACGAAGAGTGCGCCAAAGCGATTGATATGGGTGATTTTTATAGAGTTCCTGCCGACAATCGTGGCCTTAACTATGATAACTACTTTAAAAACGGCGATGCAAATAGAAATACTATAACTGAATTTGATTCTAACAATACAAATCTTTTAACCCTTGAAGAAACAAAAGCTAAAATTGCATCATTAAAATACATTAAGGAACAACTTGAAATTTTATGAAAATATTAGTTACTGGCGCGAACGGATTTGTAGGTAAAAACCTTTGCGTAGCGCTTGAAAATTTAAAAAATGGAAAAGATAGAACTCGCCCAAATTTAGTTATTGACGAGATTTTCCGTTACGATATTGATAATACCGTTGAAGAACTTGACGCTTTTACCAAAGAGTGTGATTTCGTGTTCAACTTAGCAGGTGTTAATCGCCCCGAAAACCCCGAAGATTTTATGAAAGGAAATTTCGGCTTTGCATCAACCTTGCTTGACCTTTTGAAAAAACACGAAAACAAATGCCCGATAATGCTTTCATCTTCAATTCAAGCAACACTTATCGGTAGGTACGCAGGCGGGGAATATGGCAAAAGCAAGAAAGCCGGTGAAGAACTCTTTTTCGATTACGGAAAGGAAACTGGCGCAAAAATGTGCGTATATCGTTTCCCAAACCTTTTCGGCAAGTGGTGTAGACCTAACTACAATAGTGCGGTGGCAACCTTTTGCAATAACGTTGCAAACGACTTGCCAATTACCGTAAACGATAGGGCAATCGAACTTGAACTTTTATATATTGACGATTTGCTTGACGAAATGTTAAACCTTTTAGAAAGCAAGGAAAATCGTTGCGAATACGATGGTTTAACGCCTGTAAAGTGCGATAATGGTAGATATTGCTTCGTTCCTATCACTCATAAGGTTACGCTTGGTGAAATAGTAGATTTACTCTATACCTTTAACAAACAGCCCGAAACTTTAATAATGCCCGAGATAGCAAGTGGCAGTTTTGCTAAAAAACTCTATTCAACTTATCTTTCATACCTTCCCAAAGAAAAGGTATGTTTTGATTTGAAGATGAACGTTGACGATAGGGGAAGTTTTACCGAACTATTAAAGACTGAAAAGTGCGGTCAATTCTCAATCAATATTTCAAACCCCAAAATTACCAAAGGTCAACATTATCATCATACCAAGTGGGAATTCTTTATAGTAGTAGCAGGCCACGGTCTTATTGAACAAAGAAAAATCGGTACTGACGAAGTTTTACGCTTTGAAGTATCGGGCGATAATATTCAAGCCGTGCATATGCTTCCGGGGTATACTCACAATATTATCAACTTATCCGAAACTGAAAACTTAGTTACCGTTATGTGGGCTAACGAACAGTTTGACAAAAATCATCCTGACACTTTTTTTGAAATAGTTTAATTTATGATAAACGCTTTGACTAAGGAACAAAACCTTCTTCTCAACTTAATAGCAAAAGGTGTATCTTCTAAAAGCGTTGATATTGATTTAGAAATGCTCGGCGTCGTCGACTGGAAAGTTCTCGTTAGAGAAAGTAGAGTTCAGTCGGTAATGTATCTTGCGTTTGAGAGCGCAAAGCCTTTTAAAAAGCATATTCCTGTTGACGTTTATCCCGTGTGGGAAAACGCTTCGATGCTTGTTTTATCGTCCAACTTATCCGTGTTTAACGACCAAGTTGAGTTAATCCGTTTGCTTGACGGTAAATATCCGTATATAATCTTAAAAGGTCAATCAGCAGGGCATTATTACCCAAACCCAGAGCATAGAGCGTATGGTGACGTTGACTTTTTAGTAGATAAAAATTCCGTTACTGCAATTGAAAGTATCCTTTTAGAAAACGGCTATGAAAAAGTTGGGCTTGAACACGATAACCACGTTGTTTTCAAAAAGGGAACTGCAAACTTAGAAATGCATTTTAGAGTGGCAGGCATACCGTTTGGCGAACTTGGAAAAAAGGTTGTTACCTTTTTAAATCCTGCGCTCGAAACGGCTGAAATAAACTCTACTGAGTTTGGCAATTTTAACGCCCCTAGCCCCCTTTATCACGGCTTAATTCTTCTTTTGCATATGCAACACCATATGTTAGGCGAAGGGCTTGGATTAAGGCATTTATGCGATTACGCCGTGTACTTTGATAAAACGAAGAATGAGCCGTTTTGGAAGGAAACTTTAATACCTTTCCTTAAAGAAATAGGGCTATACACTTACGCGTCAATCATGGCAAAAACTTGTAGCCTTGCCTTTAATCTTGATTATCCTAACTTCTTTGAAGAAGTTAGCGAAGAACTTTGCATAGAGATTTTGCAAGACGTATTTAAGGGTGGAACGTTCGGCACGAAAGATGAAGACCGCAAGAAAAGCGGAATGCTAATATCCGAGCACGGAAATTCGGGAACTAGGCACGGCTCGATTTACAACTTGGCGGACGGACTTCACGGTGCGGTACTCACTCAATACAAAATAGTAAAAAAAGTATGGATATTATATCCGTTTATATATAGTTACAGGGCGTTTAGGTTTTTATTCTTAACGATGATAGGCAAAAAACCCAAACTATCAAAAATGAACGCCCAAGCCAAAGAAAGAAAATCGGTATATGAAAAACTCAAAGTTTTTCAGCCTTAAGGAGAAAATATGGAAAAGATTAAACTTGATTATAGTGACGTAAAATTTAAAGATAACGGCAAGTTAAAACTCTTGATTATCGTTGGCACTCGCCCTGAAATCATTAGGCTTTCCGCAGTTATTAACAAATGCCGTAAATACTTTGACTGCATATTAGCTCATACCGGTCAAAACTATGATTACAACCTTAACGGCGTGTTTTTTAAAGATTTGAATCTTGATGCGCCCGAAGTGTATATGGACGCCGTAGGCGATGATTTAGGCGCTACCGTTGGTAATATTATCAACTGTTCATATAAACTTATGGCTCAAATTAAGCCTGATGCGTTGCTTATCTTAGGCGATACCAACAGTTGTTTATCGGCAATCTCTGCAAAAAGACTTCACGTTCCCATTTTCCATATGGAAGCGGGCAACCGTTGTAAAGACGAATGCTTGCCCGAAGAAACTAACCGCCGTATCGTAGATATTATTTCTGACGTTAACTTGGCTTATTCTGAACACGCAAGAAGATATTTAGCCGATTGCGGTCTTCCCAAAGAAAGAACCTACGTTACAGGTTCTCCTATGGCGGAAGTTTTAAGAAACAACCTTAAAGATATTGAAAGTAGTGACGTGTTGTCTCGCTTGGGTTTAGAGAGTAAAAAGTATATTTTATTATCTGCTCATAGAGAAGAAAATATTGATACTGAAGCGAACTTTATTTCATTGTTTACCGCAATAAATAGTCTTGCCGAAAAGTATGATATGCCCATTTTATATAGTTGCCACCCAAGAAGTAAAAACAGGCTTGAAAAGAGTGGTTTTAAACTTGATAAAAGGGTTATTTGCCACGAACCGCTTGGTTTTAACGACTATAACAATCTTCAACTCAACGCATACTGCGTTGTTTCCGATAGTGGAACGCTTCCCGAAGAAAGTAGTTTCTATACGAGTATCGGCAAGTCTTTCCCTGCCGTATGTATAAGAACGAGTACCGAACGCCCCGAAGCCCTTGATAAAGCGTGCTTTATCCTAGCGGGAATTGACGAGAGTTCTCTTTTACAAGCAGTTGAAACCGCGGTTGATTTAACTTTGGATAAAGATTTTGGTATTCCCGTTCCCGATTACGTAGAAGAAAACGTTTCAACAAAAGTTGTTAAACTTATCCAATCGTATACGAGAGTTGTTGACAAAATGGTTTGGCGAAAATTTTAATCCGTTATAAACGGCGTTAGGCTTCGTTTACTGCCGTCAACCTATGACCGCAACAACCAACAAGGTTAGTCGCGCCCATAGGCTTGCCGTCGAGCCTAGCCTAACTTGTTTCTAACGGCTTAAAATCGCACGTTGAACAAACATTAATTCGTTATAAACTTCGTTATGTGTTTCTAACGTCTTAAAACGAGTTTTAACCCGTTATTTGCTTCGTTAGGCTTATGACCCCAATGACCAACAAGGTCAATTGTGTCCATTTTTGAGTGAATTTTACAAATCGAAACATCTTTTAATTAAACTTTCAGTTAACAAACTGTGAGTTTGATTGCAAAAAATAATTTTTTTTAGTATATTAGTAGTATGATATTTAATGACGTGTTGCAGGCGATAGGGCATACCCCTATTATTCGCCTTAATAAAATGGTAGATAGTGATAGCGCTGAAATTTTAGTTAAATTTGAAGGCTTGAACGTTGGCGGTTCTATTAAAACGAGAACTGCCTATAATATGATTGTTGACGCTGAAAAGAAAGGTATCCTTAGTAGCGACAGTATTATCGTTGAACCGACTAGTGGTAACCAAGGTATCGGTTTAGCCCTTGTAGGCGCTGTTAAAGGCTATAAAACGATAATTATTATGCCTGACTCGGTTAGTGAAGAAAGGCGTAAACTCGTTCGCCACTATGGTGCGGAAGTCTTAATTGAGCACGATGACGGAAATATAGGCGACTGTATTGACCGTTGCTTAAAAAGAGCAATAAAAATGGCGGAAGAAAACCCCAAAGTTTTCGTTCCGCAACAGTTTGAAAATCCCGCTAATCCCACCGTTCACCGCCACCATACCGGCCTTGAAATTTTAGAACAAGTTGCAGGCCCTATTCACGGCTTTTGCTCAGGCATAGGCACAGGTGGTACTATAACTGGTATCGGCGAAGTGTTAAAGGCTCAAAATCCCGATATTAAAATTTGGGCGGTTGAACCCGAAAACGCCGCTATCTTAGCAGGCGGAGCTATCGGCACTCATATACAAATGGGTATCGGTGACGGTCTTATCCCGCCCGTGCTTAACACCAAAATATTTGAAGACGTGTGCATAATTTCCGATGAAGAAGCGTTGCAAACTAGTAAAGATTTAGCCCGCTTAGAAGGTATTATGTGTGGAATTTCTTCCGGCACGAACGTTGCCGCAGCTAAAAAACTTGCAAAAGTTTTAGGTAAAGGAAAAACCGTTGTAACTGTTCTTCCCGATACCGCTGAAAGATATTTTTCAACCCCGCTTTTTGACGAAGAATAAAAAAACTGCCGTTTGGCAGTTTTTTTAATATACGATTTCTGGAAGGGGGATATCGTTAAACATTTCGGTAATCGGCTTATCGGTTACTATATAATCAATATCTTTGGTGGTGCAAGTAAAGTATGGCGAAATCTTACCAAACTTAGTACTGTCGGATAAAAACACCTTTCTCGTGGCGTTTTTAAGCATAGCAATTCGCGGTGGATTTTCTTCTTCGAATATATCGTAGAGTTTACCGTCACGAGTGACTGACGCTACTGAGAAAAACGCAACGTCTGCATGGAAGCGTTCAATCATAGCAATCGCGTGTTCGCCACCTAAAACCGAGTTGTTGTTCTTAATAATATTACCGCCCGTTGAATATGCGTTAATTCCGTTCTTTGCAAGTAACGATAAAGTATCAATCCCGTTAGTTATAACCTTAATATCTTTAAACCCTGCTAAATATTCCGCGATAAAAAACGCCGAAGTTGAACCGTCAAGAAAAATAACGTCACCGTTTTTTATAAGTTTAGTAGCGTTTAACGCAATCTTTTTCTTTTCCAAACTGTTTTGGTGAGTGCGGAATGAAAAACTCGGCAAAAAGTTGCTCGAATCGTTCATTTTTGCTCCGCCACGAGTTCTCGATATCAAGCCCTTGTTTTGCAAAGCGGTTAGTTTTCTTCTAACGGTTGAAGGGCTTACGAATAAAGAAGTGGCGATTTCTTCTACCGTTGCGTATTGTTTTGATTGTATAAATGATAAAATTTCTTTTTCTTGTAAATCGCTCATAATCTCTCATTTTGCTCAAATGAGCAGTTAAAATTGCTCAAAAGTCAAGTTTTAACGCCAAAATATAAAAATTTCAATAAAAATATTGATTGATTTGGTTATTTGTATTATAATCTTATTAAAGATTATTGTCAATAATAAATAGGAGAATTATGTTTGACGTTTTAGTAATAGGCGGTGGCGTAATAGGTGGCGCCGTACTTAGAGAATTAACAAAATACCAAATTAAAGCAGTAATGGTTGAGCGTGATGAAGACGTTTGCATGGGTCAAAGTAAGGCAAACTCTGGTATTTCTCACGCGGGCTACGATGCTAAACCCGGTTCACTCAAAGCAAAGTTCAACGTGCTTGGAAACAAGATGATGCCAAGTTACACTCAAGAACTCGGCGTAAAGTTTAAAAACAACGGCTCGCTCGTTGTTGCTTACGCGGAAGACGAGGTTAAAACCTTACTTGAACTCAAAGCAAGGGGTGAGCAAAACGGCGTTGAAGATTTAGAAGTTATCGGCAGAGAAGAACTCGTTAAGTTAGAGCCGAATATTTCAGACGATGCAGTAGGTGCGCTTTTTGCTAAGACAGGCGGTATAGTTTGCCCCTATGAACTCACTATTGCCGAGATAGGCAACGCTATGGATAACGGCGCAAAGCTTTATCTTAACTTTGAAGTTTCTTCTATTGAAAATAAAGGCAACCATTACCTTGTTAAATCGACTGACGGTGAAGAACTTTCAGCAAAAGTAGTTATTAACTGCGCGGGTTTATCGAGTGGTAAGATTGCAAAAATGGTTGGCGACAATTCCTTTGAAGTTGGCGGAAGAAAGGGTGAATACGTTCTTTTAGACCGTGAAAGTGGAAATTTCTGCTCGCACACCATTTTCAAGACCCCCACCGAAAAGGGCAAGGGTATATTAGTTACCA
>JAGCLN010000187.1 GCA_017646945.1 Clostridia bacterium
AAAAGGCTTCGCCGTTATAGTGTAAGAGCAATTAATTCCGTTACGCTTCCTGACTTTTTCAGTAATCGTTTCCGTGAAAAGAAGCCTATCATTATGATGATAGCGTCACTTTTCATTTTGATTTTCTTTACCGTTTACGCTGCAAGTTGTTTTGTAACCTGTGGTAAGTTATTTTCGGAACTTTTCGGATTGCCGTACGTTGCTATGATGATAGTTGGCGCAGTATTCGTTTTAGTTTATACCTTACTTGGCGGATTCCTTGCGGAAAGTGCGTCTGACTTTATGCAAGCAATAGTAATGATAATAGCGCTTGTAGTTATGGTAATAGTTGGCGTATATGCTGCGGGCGGTTTTGGTTCAGTTATTTCTAACGCAAAATCAATGCCTGGCTTCTTTGAACTTTTCAACGTTCCAGATTTTGATAACGGAGTTGCCAAGCCTTACGGCTTCTTAAGCGTTGTATCAATGCTTGCTTGGGGTTTAGGTTACTTTGGTATGCCACAAGTTCTTTTAAGATTTATGGCTATTAGAAAAGAAAACGAACTTCGCCGTTCGAGAATTATTGCAACCGTATGGGTAGTAATTTCTCTTGCAGTTGCAGTATTTATTGGTATAGTAGGTAACGCTTTATCTAAAAACGGCACTATCAATATGGGTAACACCAGTTCTGAAAACGTGTTTATCGTTATGACTACCGGATTAATCCCCGCGCTTTTAGCAGGCTTTATTATGGCGGGTATTTTAGCGGCAACAATTTCTTCATCGGATAGTTATCTTTTAATTGCAGCATCTGCTTTTGCAAAAAATATTTTCAAAGGTATTTTCAAAAAGAACGCTACTGATAAACAAGTTATGTGGTCATCAAGAATAGTTCTTCTTGCGATTGCTATTATAGCGGTGTTGTTCGCGCTTGATGAAAATAGTGTAATATTCAAAATAGTATCTTTTGCTTGGGCAGGCTTTGGTGCAACGTTTGGTCCGTTAATGATTTTCAGCCTTTTCTGGAAGAGAACTACGAGAGAAGGCGCAATTGCTGGTATGATTGCAGGCGCAAGTATGGTGTTTATTTGGAAACTTTTAATTAGTAAACTCGGCGGTGGGTTTGCAATATACGAACTCTTACCCGCGTTTATCTTCTCGGCAATTGTAATAGTAGTTGTATCGCTACTCACTAAAAAGCCAAGTGATGAAATTGTTGAAGACTTTGAATTTGTAAAAAACTCAAAATCTTTAGACGAATCACAAAAAATTGAAGAGTAAACTTTAAAACGCAAGGCAAATCGCCTTGCGTTTTTGCATATAAAAAATTCACTTATTCATACTTAAAGTATGAAGAAGAAAGGAATATTAAAGGGCGCAATCGCCCTGTCGATAGGCGGAATAGTAACCAAATTGTTAGGCGCAGTATATAGGATACCGCTAACCAACTTATTAGGCGCGGAAGGTATAGGCTTATACCAAATGGTATTTCCGCTATACGCTATGCTACTTACCTTTTCTTCAACGGGCGCGCCGAGTGGAATTTCAAAACTGATAGCGGAAGGGCATAACCCGTCTAAAACGCTTAAAAGTTCTATAAAAGTATTTGCAAGCGCAGGGCTTTTATTATCCTTGCTAATGGCAATTTTTTCAAACCGAATAGCCGTAATTCAAGGCAACGTAAACGCGGGCGTTTGCTACGCGCTACTTTCTCCGTCAATATTTTTAGTGAGCGTAATTTCTTGTTTTAGGGGATACTATCAAGGCTTTTCAAATATGAAGCCAACCGCCTTTTCGCAAGTGTTAGAACAAGTAGTAAAACTAACGGTCGGTATAGGGCTATGCGTAACCTTTAAGGGCAACGCCGTTCTATCTGCTTCGCTTGCCGTTACGGCGGTTACCGTATCTGAACTTGCAACGCTTATCTACTTTTTATTAAAGAGCAGGAAAAGCAGATTGCTTTTATCGTTAAAGAGTGAAGTGATAGAACTTCGCCCGATATTTGCAACTGTAATTCCTATGATGGCTGTAACCTTAATAATTCCCCTTATTCGCGCGGTAGATAGTTTTTTAATCATAAACTTAGTAAGTGAGTATTCAAGCCGTGCAACCGAACTTTACGGGCTTTTAACGGGCGCGGTGGAATCGCTTATAAGTATGCCCGTTGCCGTTTGTTACGCGTTGGCTGTAACTTCAATTCCGATAATATCTCGGCTTAAAAAACAGGGTGGTAACTATATAGTTAAATGCTATAATTCTATTTTAATAACCGTTATGCTTTCAAGTGCGTTTGGTTTAGCCGTTTACTTTTTTTCACCGCTTGCGGTCAAAATTTTATACGGTGGATTATCTGTTGAAAATAAATTGACGGTTGTAAATATGCTCAAAACTTCATCTGTATCGGTAGTTTTACTCTCGCTAATGCAAACTACCGTGGCGTGCGTAAACTCGCTTGGAAAGTTCAAAGTAACCGTTTTGAGCGGTGTTATTGCAGGCGCTTTCAAGGTGGCGTTATCAATAATATTGCTATCAAACCCGAAAATAAGTATTTTCGGCGCGATATATAGCGACATTTTTTGTTATTTTGTTGCGAGTTTTTTAAATTTGAGTTATATTATTTATATCGACTTTAAAAAAAGGATACCTTATGAAAAATATCACGGTTATAGGATTAGGGGTTGACGGATACGATTTACCGTCCGTTACCCACGATTTAATTAAAGAACACGAAGTTGTTGTTGCAAGAACGGGCGAAGCGCTTAGCGTTAAGTCGTTAATGAAAAACTATCCAAATATTATCACTTTGGATAGCGTGTACATAAAGAGCCGCAACTTCGATACCTTGAACTTAAATCTTGCAAAAGAAGTTTTAAACCTTGCCAAAGATAAGTCCGTTTGTTATCTTGTTGACGGTTCGGCTACCGAAGATAATTCCGTTTCACTCATACTAAAAAGAGTTAAAGAGGCAAAAGTTATAGCCGGCGTTTCGCACGCGGTAAAATGCTTAGAAAGGCTTAAAATTACCGCCCCGTCCTATTCCTTAGTAACCGCTTATGAAATTTCAAGCGCACGCCTCACCGCGCCACTCGTTGTAACGGCGATTGATAGCGCTATGCTTGCAAGCGAAGTGAAACTCACCCTTTCCAATCGTTTTGGTGAAGAGTGTACCGTTTTAATTTCTTCAAACGCAGGCGTTAAAAAGATTAAACTTTACGAACTTGATAGGCTTAAACAATACGATTATTCCACCTGCTTATACTTAGCCGATTGTCCGCTCGAACAAAAGCAAAGGTTTGATTTTGACGACCTTTTGGAAATTTTAAACAGGCTTCGCGCCCCGAATGGTTGTCCTTGGGATAGAGAACAAACGGAAAAAACTATACTTAAAAACGTTGTTGAAGAAGCGTACGAACTCGTTGACGCCGTTAATCAAGAAGACGACGATATGATTGTTGAAGAAACGGGCGACCTTATCTTACAATCGGCGTTTTACACCATTTTTGGCGAAGAAGATTGTAGATACAATCGTTATGATATTTTAAGCGGAGTGTGTTCAAAACTCATTTCTCGCCACACCCACGTTTTCGGTGGGGATAAAGCGAGCGTTGCCGATGATGCGCTTTCCGTTTGGAATAAAAATAAAATTGCTGAAAAAGGCTACGATTCGGCTACTGAATATTTAAAAGCAGTGCCGTCTTCAATGCCCGCGCTTATGCGCGCTGAAAAGGTTGGTAAACGCGCTTCTAAATACGGTTTTGACTTCGCTTGCTTTGAAGATGCTATTAAAAAGTTTAACGAAGAAGTTGTAGAACTCAAAAACGCTAAACTTAGCGGTGATAAAAACGAGATTGAAAAAGAGTGCGGTGACGTTATATTTAGCGCGGTCAACGCCGTTAGATTATTAGGCGTTGATGCTGAACTTTCCCTTTCTCGCTCGGTTGATAAGTTTATATCAAGATTTTCTCGCGTAGAAGAAAAAGTTACAAGTAGCGGTAAAAATTTAACCGATTTAACCCCTGACGAGTTAGACGGGGTTTACGAGAGTGTGAAATAATGCAAGTAAAGAAGATAAAGATAGGAAGCGTTGAACTTCCAAACAACGTATTTTTCGCTCCGCTCGCAGGTTTTTCCGATTTTGCTATGAGAGATATTTGCGCTTTGGCAGGCGCAGGGCTTTGCTTTACCGAAATGGTTAGTTGCAAGGGCTTAAAATACACGCCCGAAGCGTCTAACGAACTTTTATACCCAAGCGTAAGCGAAAAGGTTAAAGCCGCTCAAATATTCGGTTCTGATGAAGTTATTATGGGCGAGATTGCAAAATCGCATTACTTAAAAGACTATGATATCATAGATATCAATATGGGATGCCCCGTGCCTAAAATTTACTCTAACGGCGAAGGTAGCGCCTTGCTTAACGACTTATCGCAAGCGAGCAAGATTATATCGGCTGTTAAAAAAAGCGGTAAGCCCGTTTCCGTAAAGTTTAGAATAGGCTTAACTGAAAACAACTTTGTAACCCGTGATTTTGCCAAGATGTGCGAAGATAGTGGGGCGGACTTAATTACCGTTCACGGTAGGGTAAGAACGGCTTATTATCAAGGCGAAGTCAATTATAATGAAATAGCGTTAGCAAAGAACGCCGTTTCTATTCCCGTTATTGCAAACGGCGGAATTTTTTGCCGTGAAGACGCTAAAACCCTTATGGAAAGAACGGGGTGTGACGGTGTTATGGTAGCCCGTGGCGCTTTGGAAAATCCGCTTATTTTTGAAGAAATCTTAGGCGTTTCGTGTGGTTACACCTTAAAAGATTTAATTTCCCGCCAAATCGACCTGTTAGCCGAACGCTTTGGCGAAAGTCGTTCGGCGGTGGTGTTTAGAAAACAAGCCGCCCACTATTTAAAAGGCGTTAGCGGTGGTAAAAAACTCAAAGAAAAAATATTTGCAAGCCTTGATATTAAAGAGATTAAAAATATCTTGTTATCCTGCGAAAGTTTGTAACCTTTAAAAGCCGTTTTAACTATTATAAGTATAGGTGGTTATCTATGCTTAAAATATATACCGATAAAACGAGTAAACTTTGCGATATTGAACCGTTGAGCGTTAAAAATTCCCAACTGTGCTTGCTTGGGTTTGATGCGCTTGGAAAAGTAAGTTATAAAAGCGAACTTTCAGGCGCGGAGAGTAAACTTCCGTCGCTTAGCGCGTTTTCAAGAAAAATATCAGGCGTTGTGATAGCCGGCGCAGTAACGGATAATTACGGAATATTAAAAAAATCCGCCGTGATTGCGGATAAAGGTAAACTTCTTGGTATTTCCGATATGGTTATCGGGTATGACGGAAGCCCCTATCAGGGTGGCGGAAGTTACAAGGTTTATCAAACGTCCGCTTGCAAAATCGGTATCGTTGTTGACGATGATATTAGAAATTACGAAGCGGTAAAGTCAATGTCGCTATGCGATGCCGACTTAATCGTGATTATATCTTCATCTGAAGAGAAAAAACAGCATAATTTTTTAGTAAGAGCGTATGCGTATTTGTTTGGTGTTTCCGTGCTTTTAATAACCAAAACCGGCACGCTTGCATCGGATATTCACGGCGAGATTTGCGGTAGAAGTTTAGAGCAAAAATCCCACCTTATTATCCCTGTTAAACGGCAGTATCTTTTAACTAAAACAAAGCGTAGAGGCGTAAAGGAATAGTATGAAATTAAACGTTGTATTATTAGAGCCGGAAATTCCCCAAAACACCGGTAATATTTCAAGAACTTGCGCGGCAACGGGCAGTTCTCTTCACATGATCAAACCCTTTGGGTTTGAAATTTCGGACAAGCACTTGAAAAGAGCAGGGCTTGACTACTGGCAGTATTTAGACGTTCACTACTATGAAAACTGGCAAGACTTTCTTTCTAAAAACGCCGGAAAAGGCAATTTTTACTTTATGTCTACCAAAGGTCAAAAAGTGTATAGCGACCAGTCTTTTGTCGATGGCGATTATCTTATTTTCGGTAGGGAATCGCACGGTCTTCCCGAGCCTTTACTCAAAGAAAATTATTCTAATACTTTGCGTATTCCAATGCTTGGCAATTTGCGTAGTTTAAACCTATCAAATTCCGTAGCCCTTACCGTTTACGAAGCGCTTCGCCAAAACGATTTTGAAGGTCTTAATGAAATCGGTCATCTAACAGGTCGCCCCAATTAATCCGCTATAAACTTCGTTATGCATCGTTTCTGTAAAACTCGTGCGACTGCAATGACCAAAAAGGTCTATTGCACCCTCCCAAGTTTTACGAGCCTTGCCTAACTTGTTTCTAACGTCTTAATTTTAATCCGTTATAAACGGCGCAATACTG
>JAGCLN010000188.1 GCA_017646945.1 Clostridia bacterium
CGTTCAAGGATATGGCGCTTACAGTTCTTCCCTTCCTTATCGATATTTCAAAGAAGAAAAACGGGGTTGACAAAAAGTCGCTTATTTTAGTAGCAACTTCGGGCGATACCGGTGGCGCAGCGCTTTCAAGTTTTATAAAGAGCGGTAAGTTTGATACGGTCGTTTTATATCCCGATGGTGGCGTTAGTGAAATTCAAGAAAAGCAAATGCTTTATTATACCGACGATAGAACTAAGGCTTTCGCCGTTAAAGGCAACTTTGACGATTGCCAAACTTTCGTTAAAGAAATCTTCTCTCGCTATAATAAGAAAGACGTGCTTTTATCTTCTGCAAACTCGATAAATATCGGCAGGCTTATTCCGCAAGTTATTTATTACGTTTACTCTTACGCTCAAATGAGAAAGAGCGGTAAACTTAAAGAAGGTGAAAAGTTTAACGTTTGCGTGCCTACTGGTAACTTTGGCGATATTTTCGCAGGGTTCTTAGCGCGTGAGATAGGCGTTCCTATTGAAAGTTTCATTTGCGCGTCAAACAAGAATAACGTTTTAGCAGACTTTTTTAAGACGGGCGTTTACGATAAGAACCGTCAGTTCTATAAATCGAACTCACCCGCAATGGATATTTTAGTTTCTTCTAACCTTGAACGTTTAGTTTACCTTGCAACCGGTTGTGACGGCGCAAAGGTTACTAAGTATATGCAAGATTTAAAGGAAACGGGTAGGTATGAAATTTCCGCTAATGAAAAAGAGTTTTTAAAAGACTTTACCGGCGCATACTCAACCGAAGAAGAAACAATCAAGGCAATCGGAAAGTGCTATAAGGAACTTAAATACCTTATCGACCCGCACACCGCAGTTGCTTACGACGTATACAATAAGTTAGAAAAGAACGGGCTTAGAACACTTATAGTTTCTACTGCAAGCCCGTATAAATTCCCCTTTACCGTAGCAAAGGCTCTTGAACTTACCGAAAAGGAAAGCGAAGTAGAACTTATAAAAGATATTTCCGCTTTTACCGGAGTTTCCGTTCCGTTTGGTATCAAGAAGCTTATGTACTCTAAAAAGCCTACCGTTTTAAAGACGAAAGAGCAAATTGAAAGTATAGTAAACTACGAAAATTTAAAAGTTGAAATTTCCGTTCCCTGTTCTTCAGCAAACCTTGGCGTTGCTTTTGACGGCGCTGGTATAGCGTTCGGGCTTTACAATACTTTTGGTTTTGAAGCGAGTGAAGAAGACGCGGTTGACGGTTTTGGTGGAAAGAGTTTTGAAAACAATCTCGTATTAAAGGCGTACAAAAAACTCTTTGAAGTTAGCGGTAAAGATTACGTTCCCGTAAAGATTACCCTTAAAAAGTGTTCGGTACCGTCTTCAAGCGGATTGGGTTCAAGCGCAACCTGTATAGTGGCGGGCGTTATGGCGGCTAACTATATGCTCAAAAACGCGTTTGACAAAAAGTACCTTTTATCCGTGATGACTATGATTGAAGGTCACCCTGATAATCTTGCGCCTGCATTTTTAGGCGGTTTAACTTTCTCTTACCTTAACGGTGAAGAAGTGGTTTCAAGAAAGGCAAACCTTTCTAAAAACCTTAAATTCTACGCGATAATTCCAAGCGCGAATATGTCAACCAAGAGCGCGAGAGAAATTTTGCCCGAAACTTGCGCGGTAAAAGACGCGGTTCACAACTTATCAAGAGCGCTCAATTTGGAATATGCGTTTGCAAGTGGTGACGTAAGACTTATAAAAGACGTGTTTGACGATAAACTTCATCAACCCTATCGTTTCCCCTTAATTAAAGGCGGTGAAGAAATCAAGCAAGCGCTTGAAGAAAACGGCTATGCGGTAGCGATAAGTGGCGCAGGTCCTTCACTCTTAGCGGTGGGAACGAAAGAAGGCGTTGAAAAGTTTATTCCCAAAAACGCAGGTGGCGTTAAGTGGAAAGTTAAATTCTTAAAAGTTTGTGATAAAGGAGCGATTCTCAGATGAAAGGGGATTTTTTGATTATTCACAAAGACGTGATGCCTCCGTTTTTAGCAAAAGTTGTTAAAGCGGTAAGGCTTATCGAAGAAGAAAATAAATCGGTGAGCGATGCTTGTAAGAGTTTAGATATAAGCCGTTCAACGTTTTACAAGTACAAAGACAAAGTTTTTGAACTTAAAAGCGATTTTGGTAGAAAGGCGATATTATCGTTCAAAGTAGAAAACGCGATGGGCGTTTTATCCGATATTATCAACAATATCTCAAAATACAAAGGCAACATTTTAACTATTAACCAAGATATGCCTATTCACAATTTGGCGTATATCTCGGTTATGATTGACGCAAAAGATATGAGTGTTTCAGTATACGAACTTATTGCGGAACTCAAAAAAATACAGAAAGTAAAAGACGTAAGCTTAGTGGCTTTTGAATAAGGAGAGTGTAATGAAAGTAGGAATTCTCGGTTGCGGAGTGATTGGCGGTGGCGTTTTAAACCTTATCGATAATCTTCCTGCAAGCGCAAATATTGAAGTGTTAAAAGTTTTTGACCTTCCTTCAAAGAAAGAAATGCTCGGCGCAAGATACTCAGATTCTATTGACGATATCTGTGAAAATAAGGATATTGACGTTGTTATCGAAGCGATGGGTGGCGATAAGTTCCCCTACGAATGTATCGTAAAAGCGCTTAAAAACAAAAAGAGCGTTGTAACTTCAAACAAGGAAACTGTAAGTTTGCATATTGAAGAGTTTTACGCCTTAGCAAAAGAAAACGGCGTTAAGTTTATGTGCGAAGCATCGGTTGGTGGTGGCATTCCGCTTATTTGTTCGCTCATAGAATCGGTTAAAGTTGATAAAGTTGATAGAATTTTCGGTATTATCAACGGAACGACCAACTTCGTTTTAACCAAGATGGCAAAGGAAAATCTTTCTATGGAAGACGCGCTTGCCGAAGCAAGGCGTTTAGGTTTTGCGGAATTTGATGCGACTGCCGATATCGAAGGTCTTGACTTGACGAGAAAAATTTGCATATTATCAAGTATTGCATACGGCGGTTACGTTCCGTATGGCGAAATTTATCACTACGGTATTTCTAAAGTTACCAAAGAAATTTTGGCTGACGTTAAGGAGAGGGGCTACATATTAAAATTTGTGGCAGAATCGCAAAGAACGGGTGAAAAGTCTGCAAAAGTCAGCGTTGAACCGTGTCTTATTACGGCGGATAACCCCTTGTCTGCGGTATCTTACGAGTTTAACGCGGTGTATTACAACTGCGCGTCTAACGACCTTTTAGGTTTCTACGGCAAGGGCGCGGGAAGATACCCAACCGCAACGGCTATGGTGAGTGACGTTCGTAGGATTGCGGATGGTTCTAACAAGTATTACTATGAAAACAGCGGTGATTTTGAAGTGGATAACTTCTTAGCATCGTCTAAGTACTACGTTTACAAAAACGGTAAAAGCGAAATCGTTCAAGGCATTAAAAATGCAAGCGAATATGATTTCGTTGCGAGAATATTTTAATTAAATGGAGAGATTATTATGAAAAATTACAAAGTAGCAGTAGTAGGCGCAACCGGTCTTGTTGGTTCAACCTTTTTAAAACTTTTATGGGAATATAAGTTCCCTATTGAAACTTTAACCTTATTCGCTTCTGAAAGAAGCGCAGGTAAAAAAGTTACTTTCGGCGATAAGGAATATACCGTTCAAAAACTTGAAAAGGGTTGTTTTGACGGTATTGAAATCGCGCTTTTCAGCGCAGGCGGTAGCGTAAGTCAAGAATGGGCGCCCGAAGCAGAAAAGAGCGGTGCGGTAGTTATTGATAACTCAAGCGCTTGGCGTATGGTTAACGAATGCGCGTTAATCGTTCCCGAAATCAACCTTGACCACTTCGACAATGCAAGAAAAATCGTTGCTAACCCAAATTGTAGCACAATTCAATCAGTTCTTCCTTTAAAGCCGCTTGATGAAAAGTTCGGTTTAAAGAGAGTAGTTTACACCACTTACCAAGCAGTTTCCGGTAGCGGTATGAAAGGTAAAAACGATTTAGCGAGAACTTTAGCAGGTGAAGAACCCGAATTCTATCCTTACAACATCGCTAAGACTTGCATCCCCCAAATCGACTCTTTTACCGATAACGGTTATACCAAAGAAGAACTTAAAATGGTTAACGAAACGAGAAAAATTCTCGGCAAGCCCGACCTTAAAGTTGCTGCAACTTGCGTAAGAGTTCCCGTTATGAACGCTCACGCCGTATCAGTTATGGTAGAACTTGAAAAGCCTTTTACTTTAGATGAAATTAGAGATGCTTTTGCAGGTCAAGACGGCATTAAGGTTTTAGACGACCCGCAAAATTCAATCTACCCCGTATCAACCGTTGCAAACGACAACGACCTTGTGTACGTTGGTAGAATTAGAAGAGATTTATCTACCGATAACGGCGTTCTCTTCTACTGCGTAAGCGATAATATTAGAAAAGGTGCGGCAGCCAACGCTATCCAAATAGCAAAGGCGCTTATTAAGGCGGAAAAAATATGATAACTGTTGTTAAATTTGGCGGTTCATCCGTTGCGTCAAGCGGTCAATTTGAAAAGGTTAAGAACATAGTTCTTAGTGATGCAAAACGTAAGATTGTGGTAGTATCTGCGCCGGGTAAGAGATGCAAGGAAGATAACAAGATTACCGATATGTTATATCTTTTATCTTCTCACGTAAAATACGGCATTGATGCAAGTGCGTTAGTGGCTACTATTTCTGAAAGATATGAAGAAATTAGAAGGGAATTAAACCTTGGTATCGATATCAAGCGCGAGTTTGAAATCATTATGGAAAACGCAAAGAAAGGCGCGGGTGAAGAGTATATCGTATCCCGTGGTGAATACCTTTGCGCTAAGCTTATGGCGGCGTATCTTGGTTACAGTTTCGTAGATGCCGCAGAAGTCGTTAAGTTTAATTACGACGGTGTTTTAAACGAAGAAGAAACTGCCGAAGCGGTTAAGAGCAAGTTTGAAGAACTTGGCGCAATCGTTGTTCCTGGTTTTTACGGTGCTTATCCGTCGGGCGAAGTTAAACTTTTCTCTCGCGGTGGTTCAGACGTTTCCGGTTCGCTTATGGCGATGAGCGTTAACGCTGAAAAATACGAAAACTGGACCGACGTTTCGGGTATGCTCGTAGCCGACCCCAAAATCGTTGATAGCCCCGCAAGAATTGAAGAAGTTACCTACGACGAACTTCGCGAACTTTCTTACATGGGCGCAAGCGTTCTTCACGAAGAAAGCGTATTCCCCGTAAGAGAACTCAACATTCCCATTTACATTTTGAATACTAATAAGCCGAGCGACCCCGGCACTAAGATTTGCAAAGAATCTAACAAGAACGATATGTTCGTAACGGGTATTGCGGGCAAAAAGAACTTTAAGGCGTTCACCGTAACTAAGAACGTAAACTCTGAAAAACTCACGGTAATTAGCGACGTTTTAGGCGTGTTTAAAAAGTTCGGCGTTAAGATTGAGCATATTCACACTTCCGTTGACTCGTTTACTATTTTAGTAAACGGTAAAGACGTTGATAAAAATATTTACGACGTTTTATCTGAATTAAGAAGTGTAAACGGCGTTGTTAAAATTGATCTTGATAACGACTTGGCGCTCGTTGCGGTAGTTGGTAGAAATATGAGATTAAAACCCGGTATTTCCGCTAAGATTTTCTCTATCTTCGGCAAGAACAATATCAACATTAAAACTATCGCTCAAGGAACTACTGAAATCAACATTATCGTAGGCGTACAAAATTCCGACTTTGAAAAGGCGATTAAGTCCGTTTACGAAGAAGTTGTAAAAGCGTAAAATTAAAAAACTCGGCAGTTAAAAGCCGAGTTTTTTGTTTTGATGGCAAAAAAAGAGATAAAAAATGGTTTTATTATATAAAAATCACATAAAAAGTGCAAAATCTTATTGACTTAAACGCAGTTTACATTTATAATAATTAAGTGTATATATGTTAAAAGCGATTTTTTGCGCTTTTATCTTGGCAAACCATAGTGGAGGATTTCATGGGTAAGATAAAATCAGGTATCATACTTGGAATAATCGTTCTTATCACCGCGTTACTTGCGGTGCTTGATTTCGCGTCCTTTAAAATTCCCGGTTACAAAAACGGCATAAAGGATTACAATTCAATAGGTAGTACGATTGGTCTTGGTATTGACCTTAAAGGCGGTTACGCTGCGGTGCTCACTCCTAAGTACAGCAACGACCAACAAGACGACATTGACGAACTTTTTGACGGCGCGGTTGATATTTTAAGAACCCGTCTTGACAATAAGGGCTACACCGAAGCGGTTATCACCGTTCAAGGCGTAGGTAACGATAGGGAAATTAGAATTGAAATTCCCGAAGTTGACGATGCGGATAGAATTTTAGAAGTTATCGGTTCTTCCGGTAGGCTTTCGTTCGTTGACTCTGCGAATACTGAATATTTAAACGGTGACGATATTAAAGATGCGTACGCTGGTTATGACGAAAACGGTAAACCGGTAGTAGTTTTAGAGTTTACCACTCAAGGTACTTCAAAGTTCTCTTCTGCAACAGGTAAACTTAACGGTCAAACAATGTATATCAAACTTGGTGACGATATCGTATCTCAACCTACCGTTAACGAACAAATCACGAGCAACAGCGCTCAAATAACCGGTCTTGGTTCTTTTGATGAAGCGGAAACTATCGCGGCGGTTATTAAAGCGGGTAGACTTAACTTTGAGTTTGAAATCGGTTCGTCTAACAAGATAAGCGCAACCCTTGGTGAAAATGCGTTACCTGCAAGCGTACTTGCGGGTGGTATCGGTTTATTGATTATCTTCGCGATTATGATTATCTTCTATCGTGGCATGGGTATTGCAGCGTCTTTGGCGCTTACTATTTACTCAGTTCTTTTAATCGTTCTTCTCGCGCTCGTTCCTTGGGTAGAACTCACCTTACCGGGTATTGCAGGTATTATTCTTTCAATCGGTATGGCGGTTGACGCGAACGTTATTATCTTCGAAAGAATTAAAGAAGAGTTCGCCGCAGGTAAGACTGCAACTACCGCTATTAAAACGGGTTTCAAGAGAGCGTTCGTAACGATTTTCGACTCGAATATTACAACTATCTTAGCGTCAGTCGTTCTTTGGATTTTATGTCCCGGTTCGATTAAGGGCTTTGCGATAACACTTCTTATCGGTATTTTGTTATCAATGTTTACGGCAATAGTCGTTACAAGATTTATCGTTAAGTTGCTTTACAGCTTAGCAGGGGGAAAGACTTCCTTCTTTGCTCTTAGAAGAGAGGAGGTTGTATCAGATGAAGATTAAGAATTTAAAATTTGACTTTTTTAAGAGGTTTAAGATTTTCGCGCCTATTTCATTAGCAATTATTTTAGCAGGCTTTATCGTTATGTTGATTGCTAACATGAATATCGGTATTGACTTTGCCGGTGGCGCAACCGTATCAATCGACTTTGGCGACTACGTTGCAACACACCAAGAAATTAAGGGTGATTTAGTTGAAACCGTAAACGACGTTATTGAAGCGGAAGGTTTTGAAATCGGTTCTATTAGATGGTCGGGTGACGACGCTAATATTTACGAAGTTGGTATTAAATACTCTTTAAACGGCGAAAAGGTTGACGCGTCAAGCGAAGAAGCGCAAAAAGCCTTCCTTGATAAAATTACCGATGAAGACAGCGGTTTAAAAGTTAAGATTGCAGACGCGGTTAACGCTTATAGCACCGACTTTGAGTTTACTAAGACGAACATTAGTGAAAATATCGTAGGTAGCCAAACAAGTAGAAAACTTTTAAAGAATGCTATTTGGGCAACGGTTGTTGCAATCGTTATTATGCTTATCTACATTGCAATTCGCTTCACCTTCACAAGCGGTATTGCGGCAATCATTGCGCTTTGTCACGACGTATTAGTGATGATTGCTCTTACTACTATTTTCCAAATTCAAGTAAACACCACGTTTATTGCGGCGATTATAACTATCGTAGGTTACTCAATCAACGCGACAATCGTTATCTTCGATAGAATTCGTGAAGTTTCTCAACTTGATTCTATGAAAGATGCGTCTGACTGGGAAATTGCTAACAAGTCTATCGTAGATACTTTGGGAAGAAGTATTTTAACAACTATCACAACCTTAGCGACTATCTTAGTTTTAGCAATCGTTTGCTCGGTACTTGGAATTTCAACGATGTCTGAATTCGCATTACCCATTATCTTTGGTTTAGTAGCAGGTGCATATTCTTCCGTATTCCTGTCAGCACCTATGTGGGTATATATCCGTAGACTCGGCAAAAAGATTAAAGATTACAAAAAGCAAAGAAGCGCAAAAAAAGCTGCTTAAAATAAAATTTAGCGGACGGGAGAATTCCCGTCCGTTTGTGTTTTTTACCTTATGAAGATATTAACTAAGTCGTACGACATACGCGAACAAAACTTAATAAGAGAACTCGCTTCAAAAGTGGGCGTTTTAAACTCTACCGCGGAAATATTGTACGGCAGGGGTTACGATACTGAAGATAAGGTTAGAAACTTTTTATCCCCAGACAAGTGGGAAAGGCTTTCGCCGTTTACTTTAAGCGGTATGGCTGATGCCGTAGCGAGAATTAAACAGGCGAGAGATAATGACGAAACGGTAGTAATTTACGGCGATTATGACGTTGACGGTATTTGCGCTACCACCGTTTTATACAAAGCGCTCAAAATTTTTGGTATTGACGCTTACACCGTTATTCCCGAGCGCGAAAACGGTTACGGTTTAACCGAAGGCGTTTTAAACGAAGTTTTAGACGCATACTATCCAAGCCTTATTATCACCGTTGACTGTGGTATAAGCGCAAAGTTAGAAGTTGAAAACTTAAAAGATTTAGCGGTAGACGTAATCGTTACCGACCACCACGAATTTCCCGAAGAAATTCCTGAAACCATAATCGTTAGCACGAAGACTAAGGGGCAAGATTATCCTTTTGAATATCTTTCTGGCGCAGGCGTTGCTTATAAACTCGCATCGGCGCTCATAGGCGATAGGGCGGACGATTTTTTAGATTTAGTTGCCCTTGCTACTATTGCGGACAGTATGCCACTTGTGGGCGAGAATAGAAATATCGTTTACCACGGCATTGAACTTATCAAAAACGGCAAGTGTTCGCAAGCGTTGATTTCCCTTTTATACGCAAGTGGCGCAAGGGAAATCTCGGCAATCGGATTATCTTTTAGCGTTGTTCCAAGAATAAACGCGGCGGGTAGAATGGGCGATGCTCGTTCTGCTTTGCAACTTTTCTTGACTGAAAGTCAAAAGGAAAGAGAAGAACTTACCGAAAAACTTTCAAGATATAATTCGGCTCGCCAACAAGAGTGTGAAGTATTATATGCCGACGCAAAGGAAAAACTTAAAACGCACGGCAATTACGGAAAGGCTATTTTGCTTTACGATAAGTCGTGGAAAAGCGGTCTTTTAGGTATTGTTGCGGCAAGGCTTACGGAAGAGTTTTCTCTTCCCACCATATTGTTTGCAGAGTTTGACGGCGCGCTTCACGGTTCCGCTCGTTCAAACGGTGAAATAAGCGTTTACGATGCTATT
The DNA here is from genome assembly GCA_017646945.1 of Clostridia bacterium. Classification (GTDB taxonomy): domain Bacteria; phylum Bacillota; class Clostridia; order Christensenellales; family Borkfalkiaceae; genus HGM11412. The sequence goes on from JAGCLN010000188.1 coordinate 9,596, forward strand.
GCATCGGCAAGCGATTTATTAGTAGATTACGGCGGTCACTCTCAGGCGGCGGGCGTAACGGTAAAGGAAGAAAATTTTGAAGAGTTTGCGCGTAGGCTCAACTCTTTCGTTGAAAGTAATTACGATTCTTCTTCGTTTGAAAAAACCGTTGAAGTAGAATATGTTTTAAATTCACCTTTTACCCTTAGGTTTGCAAGGGAAATCGCCAAGTTAGAGCCGTTTGGTCTCGGTAACAAAAAGCCGATATTGTTAACGGTAGAAGAAGGCGTTTCCGCAAGACCTTTAAAGGCTGGCTCGCCACATATTTCAATAAAAACACCCAAGATTGAACTCGTTCACTTTAACGGCGTTAAGTATTTAAAACCGTTAACGGCGGATATTGAAAAATCAATCTTGTTTGAAAGTTCAATTTCAGCCTATAACGGCAAGGAACAAGCCAAAGGCATTGTTAAAACTATTGATTTTGAGTTTGTAAACAGCGAAGAGTTAGTGCTTTTAAGCCTTAAAAACGCCCTTGTAGCCGTTAAGGGTGAAGGAATGCAAAATTATAGCGAAGTTGATAGTTTAGGCGTTGGCGCGTTAATTGACGGCGTTACCGCTAACGGTAGCGGAACGCTATTCGTTTTAACTAACCCTTGCAACTTTAATTTTTACAAAGGGCTTAAAGATTTTACCGTTTGCCCATTTACTTTAACGGTATCGGGCGGTAAAAACGCAGTGCTTATCGGCGGTAATTTAAGCGAGGCGGATTTATCGTTATACGAAACGGTTATTTACTTAGATAAACCTTTTAAGGTTTACGGTTTAGAAAACCAAAGGGTAATCGTTTGCAATAAACCATCTTTTGACGAGAGTTTGTTTAGGCTGAGTAGAGATGAGATGGGTATTGAATTTAGAATTATAAAAGAGTTCGCGTTACTCAAAAGAACATGGCTTGAAATCGTTAAAGACGGCAGTAATTCGTTTGTTACCGCCTTTGCTCTTGAAACGTTTAAAGAACTTGGTTTTTTTGGGGAAGACGATGCGGTATTTATGTTATCAGGCGCAAAAAACGACCTTTTGAAATCGAAGATATACTCGAAATTTATGGAGAATTAAATGATAAACACTTACAGCGTTCTTGACGAAATAAATAAGATATACCCTGAAGATGAAGTAAGGTTTTTATCCCGTGCCTATCAGTTTGCAAAGGAAGCGCATAAAAATCAAAAGCGCGCGTCAGGGGAAGAGTATTTTACTCACCCGTGCGCCGTTGCCCAAATTCTTATCGGGCTTAAAATGGATTTTAGAACTATTGCCGCGGCTTTTCTGCACGACGTTTTAGAAGATACGCCGGTATCGGCTAACGATATTGAAACGGAATTTGACGCAGAAGTTTTAGCTCTTGTTGAAGGCGTTACTAAACTTGATAAAATCGAGTTTAAATCGCACGAAGAAGAACAGGCGGAAAACTTTAAAAAGATATTCGTTTCAATGGCGAAAGATATTAGAGTTATAATTATTAAACTTGCCGACCGTCTTCACAATATGCGTTCGCTCAACTTCTTATCGCACGAACGCCAACTTAGAATGGCTAACGAAACGCTTGAAATATTCGCGCCCTTAGCAAGAAGGCTCGGTATTTCAAAGCTCAACTGCGAACTTGAAGATTTATGTTTGAAATACATTGACCCAGAAGCGTTTGAATACTTGGCGGAAAATATCCACAACAAGTTAGAAGAACGCGAAGCGTTCGTTAAAAAGATGGTTGACGAACTTAGAAAAATCGTTTTTGAAAGCAATATCAAGGGCGAAGTTTTCGGTAGGCCAAAGCATTTTTACTCAATCTATAAAAAGATGAAGGCTAAAAACCTTACTCTTGACCAAGTTTACGATTTAACCGCGCTTAGAATTTTGGTTAATTCCGTTGACGAGTGCTATGAACTTTTGGGTAAAATTCATAAAAACTACACGCCTATGCCGGGTAGAATTAAAGACTATATCGCTATTCCCAAAGAGAATATGTATCAAAGTCTTCACACCACGGTCGTAACGCCGTTCGGCAAGGTGTTCGAAATTCAAATTAGAACTTACGAAATGAACAATACCGCCGAGTACGGTATCGCGGCGCATTGGCAGTATAAAGAAAATAAAAATTCTTCCGATAATTTTGACAAGCGATTAAGCTGGATTAGGGAAGTTATGGAATGGCAAGGCGGTCTTAAAGACAGTAAAGACTTCCTTGAAAGTTTAAAGGGCGATATTTACAATACCGAACTTTTGGTATTTACGCCTAAGGGCGAAGTTATAAGTTTAGTTAAAGACAGTACGCCCGTAGATTTTGCTTATCGTATTCACACCCAAGTAGGTAACCGTTGCGTAGGCGCGAGAATTAACGGTAAAATGGTACCGCTCACCACCGTTTTAAAGGTTGGTGACGTGGTTGAAATTATCACTTCTAACACGAGTAGCGGTCCGTCTTGGGACTGGCTTAAATTCGTTAAAACTAACGCCGCAAGGGCTAAGATAAAAGCCTTCTATAAGAAAGAAAAGGCTGACGATATGATTAAACTCGGCAAGCAAATGCTTGAATCCGAGTCTAAGAACAAAGGCTATAATTTCGGCGAACTTTTATCTAAGGAAAATTTCGTTAAACTCTGCGAAAAATTCTCTTTCTCTGGTCAGGAAGAAATGTATATTGCAGTAGGCTCGGGCGCGCTTAACGTAAACCAAATCTTAGTAAAACTTATAGATTACTACAAAAAAGAACACCGCCCCAAAGTAAACCATTACCCAACGGGCGTAACTTCCAAAATAGTTCACTCAACGGGTGACGTTGTTATTAAGGGGGTAGACGGGCTTTTAGTTAGGTTTGCGCGTTGTTGTAACCCCGTTCCCGGCGATAAGATTA
>JAGCLN010000189.1 GCA_017646945.1 Clostridia bacterium
CGTTCCCGGTGGTTCTAACGGTGATGGCGGTACGTCTAACGTCGTAGAAATTAGCATACCCAAAGGTTGGGGCGGTGGCGCAGGTAACGATTATCTTATTCGCCTTGCGGAATATTTCAACGAAAGTTCTGAATGGGGCGCTCAAAAGATAGGTAAATACGATGGTGCTAAGGTTAAACTTAGTGAACAAGATATTCCTACTACCCCTGCTAACATACCCACTCACGGTGGTGATATTTTCAATTTTGATAGCCGTATCGGTAACATTTTACAAGCGCAAAATTATCTCGTTGATATAACTGACGCGGTAACTGCGAAGCTTCCCGGTGAAGACAAGTCGATTGCCGAAAAGATTCCCGATAACGTTCGCGCTACTTATACCAACTTTGAAGGTAATAGGTATTTTGGTAGTGCATCTTCAGGTTTTTATAGTGGATACACTATTGATACTGAAATGTGGGAAAGAGACGGTTTATATATCGCAAACGCTATTTTGAATAGCGATCCCGATTACGAAAGCAAAGTTTCTGAATATGAAGACTTTATGTCGAGTGAAGGTTTCGGAGCTAAAAAGTACGTAAACGAAAAATTTGGCCTTACTATGTGGTTCTCAGATTATGACGGCGACGGTAACGGCGTATATTCTATCCCCGGTGCAAAAGCCGTTCAAAACGGTAACAACTACGGTATCTCTAAAGAAGATTTCGGCGCGCAAGGCGGTCTTTGCGTAGGCCCTGACGGTGAAGCGGGTACTATGGACGACGGTTTCCCTTCTTCTATTATTGAATTCCTTACCCTTTGTGATTACATTAAGTCTGACCAGTTTGAAAGTATGGCGAACTATTACGCGCCTATTGCTGTTTCTGGTCAATATAAAAACGACCACGCTAACTCTTTCCTTGACGGCGCGTACGCATCTCTCGCAGGCGAACAATACCAAAACTCAGTTTTAGAGTTCAACTCAAAAGGTAAAAAGGTTAGAGTAGTAACAGGTTTTAGTAACGAGCCTTTATATCCTGGTATCGACTATATTAAAAAGCCTATTATCGCAGAAGTTCCCATCACACCCGAAACCGGTTATTATACCACTATGATGGAAGATAAGTTCTATGCCGAAGCCGCTCTTGAAATTATGAACAAAGAAAAGTATTTCGGCTACGCTCACGATAACTACGTTTCTCACACCGAAACTCACAAAAACTTCCTTTTCGGCGGTTATGACGATAAGTCGCACAGAGATTCTTGCGCTTTCCTTTTTGAAGGTTCGTACTGGTCAATGGAATCGGATAGAGTAGGCGTTGAATCTTACGCTCAACTCGTTCAAATTGACGATAAGGCGGTAAACAGAAGAACTGAAATTGCGGCAATGCCCGTTAACATTAACGAACCTGTTACCGAAGGTAACGGCGATAAAAACACTTTAGTTTCAACCGTTCCTGGCTTTACGGCAATCAACAAAAAAGTTGAATCTGATCCCGATAAACTTGCATACTGCAAACTCTGGGTTCAATTTATGCAAATCGAACCCGTTCTTGCATATAAATATTGGGCAACTCACTTTAACCCGATAACCTTGGCAAGTTATGATGACGTTGTGGGAAATCCCGAATATCAACAAGTTCTTGCAGACCTTGGTCTTAACGAAAAGTATTACAACGAATATCACTTCGATAGATACCGCAAACTCACTTCCGATGATTGTTCAAGAAAGTGCTACGGCGTTGGTAACATCAATATTTCAATCAATTTTAGAACTCAATTCTTATATTACAGAAAGCACGAATATTCAGGCACTTTCGTAGTAGGTGGAACAAGGCAAGCATACGATAGTATCGTAAGATACGGCGTTGTTAAAACGTTTGAAGACCAAATGTACAATAAGGCTACTTGGAGTAGTATGTACGGTAACGCCTATAACGACGTTGCTGAAGCGGATAAGTCTTACGGCGGTGTTGCATACGTTAACGGCTAATAATTCAAACAAAAAAAGGGCGATTTCGCCCTTTTTTTATTGCTATTAAGAAAAGTTTTATATCAAAAACCATTTTTTCTCAATATTCTCAAAATATTAGTAATTATTCTCAAATTGTTAGATAATCATAAAAGATGATTGACTGCAAAATAATTATACTCAATAATAAATGTGATGAGCGCGTAAAACTTAGTTGCGTAAATCGAGTATTAGGAGGAAATTATGAAAAAATTCTCTAAACTTATATCTTTTATACTTACCCTTGCGGTAGCACTTTCATTAGTTGCCTGCGGTGGCGGTGGCGACGGTGACGTTCCGGGTGGTGGAAACGGCGGTGGCTCTGATATCCCCGGCGGTGGAAACGGCGGTGATGGTGGCAATATCGTTGAAATAGCAATTCCCAAAGGCTGGGGCGGTGGCGCAGGTAACGATTACCTTATTAGGCTTGCAGACTACTTTAACTCTAATTCCGAATGGGGCGCTCAAAAGATAGGTAAATACGACGGTGCTAAGATTAAACTCTTAGAACAAGATATTCCTACCACGCCTGCAAACATTACCACTCACGGTGGTGACGTTATAATATTTGATAACCGTATCGGCAATATTTTACAAGTTCAACCGTACGTAGTAGATATTACTGACGCTATTACTTCTAAAATCCCTGGTGAAGACGTTTCTATCGAAGATAAACTCTCTGAAGATTTACGCCCTGTATTTACAAACCTTGAAGGCACTAGATATTTTGGTTCGCCCGATACCGCATTGTTCTGTGGTTACACCATTGATACTGAAATGTGGGAAAGAGACGGTTTATATATCGCAAACGCTATTTTAAATAGCGACCCTGACTACGCTTCTAAGGTTGCCGAATATGAAGACTTTATGGAAAGCGAAGGTTTTGGCGCTAAAAAGTACGTTAGCGTTAAGTACGGCGTTACTTTATGGTTCTCTGATTACGATGGCGACGGTAGTGGCGTATACGCTATCCCCGGCGCAAAAGCAGTTAGAAACGGTAATAACTACGGCATTCCCAAGGAAGATTTCGGCGCGCAAGGCGGTCTTTGCGTAGGTCCTGACGGTGAAGCGGGTACTATGGACGACGGTTTCCCGTCTTCCGTTATTGAACTTCTCGGTTTATGCGATTACATTAAGTCCGATGAATTTGAATGCGCTGCAAACTACTACGCGCCTTTTGCTCTTTCAGGCGAATTTAGAGATGCTAACGTAAACTCTTTCCTTGATGGTTTATACGCATCACTCGCAGGTGAACAATATCAAAACTGCGTATTAAACTTCAACTCTAAGGGTAAAAAGGTTAGAGTGGTTACAGGCTACACTAGCGAAAACTTATATCCTGGTATCGACTATATCAAAAAGCCTATCGTTCAAGAAGTAGTTATCACGCCCGAAACCGGTTATTACACTACTATGATGGAAGATAAATACTACACCGAAGCGGCTCTTATGATTATGTATAACGAAAAGTATTTCGGTTACGCTCACGAAAACTACGTTTCTCACACCGAAACTGAAAAGAACTTCTTATTCGGTGGTTACGACGATAAGTCGCACAGAGATTCTTGCGCCTTCCTTATCGAAGGTTCTTACTGGTCGATGGAAGCGGATAGAGTAGGCGTTGAATCGTACGCACAACTCGTTCAAGCAGACGATAGCGCGGTTAATAGAAGAACTGAAATTATTTCTATGCCCGTTAATATTAACGAACCTGTTACCGAAGGTAACGGCGATAAAAACACCTTGACTGCAAGTACCCCTGGTTTCCTTGCAATCAACAAGAGAGTTGAATCTGACCCCGATAAACTTGCATACTGCAAACTCTGGATTCAATTCACTCAAACCGAGCCCGTTCTTGCATATCAATACTGGGCAACTCACTTTACCCCCGTTGCTCTTGCTGATTACGACGAAGTAATTGCAACCCCTAAATACGAGCAAATTCTTGCAGACCTTGGTCTTAACGAAAACTACTACAATCAATATCACTTTGATAGACTTCGTAAACTTACTGCTGACGAATATTCAAGAAAGGTTTACGGTGTAGGCGATATCACTTTAACTATCAATTTTAGAACCAACTCTCAATTTTATAGAAGGCTTCACTATTCAGGTCCTTTCAACGTAGGTGGTACTAAGAACGCATATCAACGCCTTAGAGAAGTAGGTCTTGTAAAGACGTTTGAAGACCAAATGTATAGCAAGGCTACTTGGGGCGCTATGTACGGTTCGGGTTACAATAACGTTAACGAAGCCGATAAGACTTACGGTGGTATTGAATATAACAACTAATTATTTTGAAGTATTTGTTAAAAAACGCTTGCAAAATAAAAGTATATGTGTTAACATATAAATGAACTTAAGATGTTACTTGACTTTGAGAGTGCCGAAAGGCGCTCTCAAATTGTTTTATATAAGGATTTTTATGAATTTTAAATCGGTTGAAGAAATAACTTCATTTTTAACGCCGTACGCAGATTCGCTCGGTATTGAAATCGTTGAGATTGAAACTAAAATCAATCCCCCCACGCTCACTATTTACGGTGATACGGAATCGGGGATTGACCTTGATACGCTTGAAAAGTTTCACAACCTTATCAACCTTCCGCTCGACGATTTTGACGTGTATGGTGGGAATTACACTTTGAACGTTTCAAGCCCAGGGCTTGACAGGGCGTTCAAGACGGCGCGCGACTATGAGCGCAATATCGGTAAGGATATTGAAATTAAGTTTTACGCGCCTTTAAAAAAGGGTGTAAAGATAATTGAAGCAACGCTTTTAGGATATAACGGTGAAGAAGTTACCGTTTTATATAACGAAAAGGAAGAGATTTTTGCTCTTTCTAAAATAGCGAAAATAAACAAAGCTATTAAATTTGATTAAAAATGGCAAGCCAAGGCTTGCATTAAGGAGAAAATTATGGTAAACAAAGATTTTTTTGCCGCGCTTGAAGAACTTTGCGCGAGCAAGGGCATTGAAAGGGATTCTTTTATAGAAACTTTACAGTCGGCGCTCACTTCTGCATACAAAAGATATGCAAAGGGCGATGCGAGTGACGTTGTGGTTAAGCTTAACGATGAAAAGTGCTCTATTAGATTTTTTGCAATCAAGCAAATTGTAGATATCGTTGAAGACCCCGATAAACAAATCACGCTCGAAGAAGCAAAGGAATTCAAAAAGTCCTACAAGCTCGGCGATACTTTTGAAAAGGAATTCACACCCAAGGATTTTGGTAGAATTGCCGCTCAAACCGCTAAGCAAGTAGTTATGCAAAAAATTAGAGAAGCGGAAAGAAACAACACTATTTCCGAATTTGAAGATAAGGAAAACGAAATTCAATCTGCTATCGTTAGAAAGATTGAAAACGGCAACGTTTACGTTGAACTTTCAGGCGGTCAACTTGAAGGTTTAATGCTTCCCCAAGACCAAGTTCCCGGGGAATCATACAACGTTAACGATAAAATTAGCGTTTACGTTAAGAGAATTCGCCAAATTGGCAAAAATACTCAAATACTCGTTTCTCGTACCGCAAACGGTCTTGTTAAAAGATTTTTTGAAAACGAAGTGCCTGAAATTAAGCAAGGCATCGTAGTAATCAAGTCGGTATCGCGTGAAGCAGGTCAAAGAACCAAGATTGCTATTCACAGTATCGACCCGCAAATCGATGCGGTTGGCGCTTGCGTTGGTAACAAGGGTATGCGCGTTAACGCCGTTATCGAACAACTTGGCGGTGAAAAGATTGATATTATTCCTTGGAGTGAAGACCCGCTCGAATTTATCGCAAAAGCGCTTGCGCCTGCAAAGGTTCTTAGCGTTACCGCTATTGACGAAAAGTCTGCAAGGGTAATCGTTCCCGATGATAAACTTTCACTTGCTATCGGTAGAGATGGTCAAAACGCTCGCTTAGCGGCAAGACTTACCGGTTGGAAGATTGACGTTAAGAGTGAAACTAAGGCAAACGAAGAACTTATGCAAGTTGAAAAACTTTTAGCGGACGCTGATATTTCTATTGAAGAATAATCAAAGGTGAAATAAAATGGCGGAAAAGAAAGTTCCTATGCGCACCTGCATCGCTTGTAGGGCGGAAAAGCCTAAGAAAGAACTCATAAGGATAGTGAAGAACAAGGAAGGCGAGTTTTCGGTTGATAAAACGGGTAAACTCAACGGCCGTGGCGCATATCTTTGTGATAATCCGGCTTGCGCGCAAAAAATAATAAAGAAAAAAATGTTGAAGTCTGCGTTCGGCGTTGACGTGCCGGACGAAGTTTACTTAAAACTTACGGAGGAATTCTTTGGAAAAGAGTAAACCGCTAACCTTTATAGGTTTTGCAATCAGGGCAAGAAAGGTTCGCGCAGGCACTAACGCAATCGCAACGCTGAAAGGTGGGGTATACGTAGTAGTGATTTGTTCCACCGCTTCAGAGAACTCTTTTAAGGAAGCGATTAAACTTTTTAAAAAGTTTAACGCGCCACTCGTGGTTAGTAAAACCTACAAGGTTGAAGATATAATAAAAAAACAACATTGCAAACTTTTGGCTATACAGGACGAATCGCTTGGAAATGCCATTTTGCAAAATTTGGATAATCATTTTCAAGAATATTCGTGGAGGGATAACACCTGATATGGAAGTAAAGAAAGAAGAAAAGAAAGAAATTAGTTACATTAAAAATTTAGTAAATATCATTAAAGACAACAAGGCTTCCGACCTTTTTGCCGATTTTAAGAATTTTTCCAAGTCCGTAGACAAAAAGATGGCGGAAAAGAGCAAGGCGTTTGCTAAGGCAAAAGCCGATGAACTCGCTAAGATTAAAGCGGAAGAAGAAAAGGAAGTTATCGTTGCTCCGGTTGAAGAAGTTAAGCCTGAACCCGTGGTAGAAATTTCCGCTGTGGAAGAAGTTAAGCCCGAGCCCGTGGTAGAAGTTCCCGCTGTGGAAGAAGTTAAGCCCGAGCCCGTGGCAGAAGTTCCCGCTGTGGAAGAAGTTAAGCCCGAACCCGTGGTTGAAGATAAACCCAAAGCGCCCGTTATTCAAAAGACGGATAACCCGAATATCGTTATTATCGACGGTAAGAGAGTTTTTGTTCCCAAGGCGCGCGAGTCTACGCCTAAGCAAGACCAAAAGGGTGGCAACAAGAAGCCTTCAAACGTAGGTAGAACTTACAATGCCGAAGGTGGTAATAACGGCAAAAAAGATTTCTCTCAAGGTGAAAGAAAGCCTTTTGGCGCGCAACAAAGACCTGCGCCTACCGCTCCTACCGCTCCTGCATTCGTTCCTAAGGAAAGCACTAAGCAACAAAGCAAAAAGAAGAACGAACGCAATAATTACGACGATAAAAAGGCTATCAATAAAAAGTCGCTTAGCAAAGGTCAAGTTTCCATTGACGATTTCGATGAAAACAAGACCGGTTATAGAAAGTTAAGAAAGAGCAAAGATAAACGCCAAGAAGAATCCGTTAACACTATTAAGATTGAAAAGGCGGTTATCAATAAGGAAATTATTCCCGTAAAAGAACTTTCTGAACTTTTAGGTATTACCGCAGTAGAAATCACTAAGCGTTTATTCAAAGAAGGTATCTTAAAGACTATCAACGATTCTATCGATTACGATACCGCAGGTTTTATTGCCGCTGAACTCGGCATTGAACTTGAACTTAAACTTGATAAAACGGCGGAAGACGTGCTTAGTGAAGGCTTTAAGGATGAAGATGAAGAAGATGCTAAACTTATCAAGCGTCCCCCCGTTGTTACCGTTATGGGTCACGTTGACCACGGTAAAACTTCACTTCTTGATAAGATTAGAAACGCGAACGTTACCGCTGGCGAAGCGGGTGGTATTACTCAACATATCGGCGCGTACACGGTTACCGTTAATGGTGAAACCATTACCTTCCTTGATACGCCCGGTCACGCAGCGTTTACCGCAATGAGAGCGCGCGGTGCTCAACTTACCGATATCGCTATTATCGTAGTAGCAGCGGACGATGGTATTATGCCACAAACCGTAGAAGCAATCCACCACGCGAAAGCGGCAGGCGTAACGATTATCGTTGCGGCTAACAAGATGGATAAACCCACCGCGGATATTGAAAGAGTTAAGAAAGGTCTTGCCGACCAAGAAATCTTAGTAGAAGAATGGGGTGGTGACGTTGCGCTCGTTCCCGTATCTGCAAAAACAGGCGCAGGTATTGACGACCTTTTAGAAACCGTTATTATCTCTGCCGAAATGAAAGAACTCAAAGCAAACCCCGACCGTATGGCTAAGGGTATCATAGTAGAAGCGAAACTCGATAAGGGTAAAGGCCCCGTTGCTACCGTACTCGTTCAAAAGGGTACTTTAAAAGTTGGCGACTATCTCGTTGCCGGCACTATTACCGGTAAGGTTAGAGCGATGGTTGACGATAAGGGTAGAAACGTAAAGACTGCAGGTCCGTCAATGCCTGTTTCAATTCTCGGTTTAGAATCCGTTCC
>JAGCLN010000190.1 GCA_017646945.1 Clostridia bacterium
AAAAGGATAGCAATTACGCTATCCTTTTTTTGGTGCTATCCGCAAGGATAGGCGAACTCGTAGAGTTCGGTGCTTTTATTATCAAATTTAGAGTACAAGTTTGCCTTATCTGCTTGGGCGGGATAAATGGTAAAGGTTTTTAAAAAATAAACGAAGTTTAAACGCTTATTTTATTTTGTTTTTGTATTGATTTATAAAAACTTAAATGTTATAATTAGTTCAATTATAAACTATAAGCGAGAAAGACTATGATTATTGACATTCATTCGCATTGTTATAAAAATCCGTTACCGTTCGTAACACCCTTTTGTAACCCCGAAGAACTTATAAAGTTCTACGATAAAGAAGGCATTGATAAAGCAGTTCTTTTACCCGTTGTGAATGCGGAAATTTATTTTCCACAATCAAACGATGAAATTTTAGAAATTTGTAGCGCCTACCCCGATAGATTTATACCCTACTGTAATATCGACCCGCGCGCTATGACTAACGCGCCTAACGCACCCCTTCATAAAGTTTTAGAATATTACAAAAATAAAGGATGCAAAGGCATAGGCGAAGTTATGCCTAATATGGAACTTTTAGACCCAAAAGTTCAAAACCTTTTCCGCGCGGCAGAAGAAGTGGAACTCCCTATCGTTTTTGACGGTTCTGACGTAAAGGACGGCGACTTCGGTTTATATGACGACCCCGGTCTTCCCCAGCTTGAACACACTTTGCAACGCTTCCCTAAACTCAAAATTTTTGGTCACGGGCCAACGTTCTGGGCGGAACTTTTTAAACTTCAAACCCCTGGTGAGCGCGGTTACGTTTTCAATTTTCAAGGTACAGACCAGGTTGGCGTTCGCGGAAGTGAAAGCGTGCAAGAAGGCGTTGTTCCCGTGCTTTTAAGAAGATACGAGAACTTACACTGCGACTTATCCGACGGCTCGCCTATCAACGCTCTTTCAAGAAATATGGAATTTACCAAAAAATTCTTTATAGAATTTCAAGATAGGCTTTATTTCGGTACGGATATGTGCAACAAAACCGTTGACTATCCCCACGTTAGATTTATCAATAAACTCTTAGAAGATAAAGTTATCACTAAAGAAATTTACGACAAAGTTACCCATAAAAACGCAATCAAGCTTTTAAACCTTTAAAAAATAGGAGCAAGATTATGAAGATAACTAAAGTTAATACATATCTCGTTCGCCCAAGATGGTGCATAGTAGAAATTGAAACTGACGAAGGCTTAGTTGGTTACGGCGAAGCAGTAATCGAGGGTAAAGCTTCAACCGTTTCCGCATGCGTTAAGGAAATGGAAGAATATATTATCGGCAAAAACCCAACCGAAATTGAAGATATTTGGAATATGCTCTACCGCGCAGCGTTCTATCGTGGCGGTCCTATCGTAATGAGCGCGATAGCAGGTATCGACCAAGCGCTTTGGGATATTAAGGGCAAACTTTTAAACGTGCCCGTTTACGAACTTTTAGGCGGTAAATGCCGTGATAAAATTAAAGTTTACTGTTGGGTAGGTGGCGATAGACCAAGCGAAGTTGCCGCCGCTGCTAAAGAAAAGAAAGACGAAGGATTTTCCGCTATCAAGATGAACGCTACCGAAGAACTTCAAATGGTGGATAGTTACGAGAAAATAGACGCCGTTTTAGAAAGAGTTGCATCAATCCGCGAATCGTGTGGCAAATACTTTGGCATCGCAATAGATTTCCACGGCAGAGTGCATAAACCTATGGCGAAAATCTTGGCTAAAAAACTTGAAGAATTTAACCCTATGTTCTTAGAAGAACCCGTTCTTTGCGAACACATGGAAGATTTTAAGGAAATCGCCTTATCAACTTCAACGCCGATTGCAACGGGCGAAAGATTATTTTCTAAATACGATTTCAAACGCCTTTTAAATGCGGGTGGCGTTTCTATTATTCAACCCGACTTATCACACGCAGGCGGTATTACCGAAGTTAGAAAGATTGCGGCTATGGCGGAAGCGTATGACGTGGCTCTTGCGCCACATTGTCCGCTTGGACCTATTGCCCTTTCCGCTTGCTTACAAGTTGACGCGGTAAGTTATAACGCGTTTATTCAAGAACAATCAATCGGCATTCACTATAACGTTGGAAAGTCGGTGCTCGATTACGTTTTAAATAAAGAAGACTTCAAGTTTACTGACGGTTGGGTTAACTTCCCCAAAAAAGCAGGGCTTGGCGTTGACGTTAATAAGGAACTTATTATCGAAGAAAACAAAACGCCACACCATTGGAAAAACCCGGTATGGCGCCACGAAGACGGCTCTATTGCAGAGTGGTAAAACTAACTTATAAGGCGGTTATAGTATGAAAGTTACGATAGAACATTTTACGTTAGTTCAACACTTTGGTGAAGAAAAGGCTTTTGAACTTATAAGCAAGGCAGGGTTCGACGGGGTTGACTATTCTTTTAATAGCGACGGCAAAGGGAACTCAATCGACTTTACTAACCACGCCCAAAAGGCAAAGGAAGTTAAAGCGCTTTTAGATAAGTATAATTTGGTTGCCCCGCAAGCGCACGCACCTTTCGCGCTTAGTTTTAACGGCAATTATGAAGAAACCTTTTCAATGGATAACAAAGATTTTAGCGACGTTGTTAAGTCGCTTGAATTCGCTTCTATTATCGGGTGCGAAGCGGTGGTCGTTCACTCTATTAAACTTCCGCCTGAAATTGACTTTTTCGAGTGCAATTACAACTATTACAAAGCGCTTGAACCGTACGCTCAAAAGTTTGGCGTAAAGATAGCAGTCGAAAACTTAGTTAACTCTATTTTTTGGCGACCGAATAGGCTTTCGCACTTTATTAGACAGTTGAACTCGCCCGTATTTTGCGCGTGCATTGACGTGGGTCACTCTTTCCTTATGGGTATGCCACCCGAAGAATTTATCGCAGGTATGGACCCCGACCTTATCGCTTGCGTGCATTTGCACGATACCGACGCTAAGGTTGATAGACATTGGGCGCCCTATCAAGGCGACCAAAACTGGGAAAAGACTATGAAAGCGCTTGCCGATTACGGATATAAAGGCGATATCAATTTGGAAGTAATTCGCCCGCTTATCTCTTTATCAAAAGAACTTCAACTACCCTTTTTAACTTATTGCCGTGCAATAGGCGAACATTTAAAAAATATATGCAAATAGAAAAAGTGGGGCAAACCCCCACTTTTTTACGTTTTTGAAAAGTTTTGTGTGCTCACGCGCGCTTAAATATACTTTACAAAAGTATAAAATTATGTTATAAGTAAAATAATATTTTTAGATTTTTTTGTTGTTTTATGGAAATTTTGCAATTAGAAAAACAATATAACTTACACCGCTTACCTATAATTAGGTGGATAAACTCTTTCGTTTATTCTAAGGCGTTCGTTGTATTTATAGCGATTTGCACGGTGCTTTCTAACGCTTACGCTTTGGATATGTACTTCTTTTTCGGTATAGCGTTTTTCGCCGTTTATATTGCAATTTTTGGAAAGGACTTTTTGCCGTATTTACCTATGCTGTGTTTTTGCTATATCGTTTCAAGCGAAGCAAATAATCCCGGCGTTAACCCAAATTCAATCCTTTATCCTAAAAACAGCCACTACGTTATACTCTATCTTGCAGGCGCGGTAATTATATCAATGCTTTTAAGGTTTAGCCTTGATAAAGAAGTGGGCTTTAAAAATATGATTAAGCAAAAGCGAAAACTTTTAGGCAGTATCGTTCTTCTTGGTATAACCTATCTTATTTCGGGAATATTGAGCGAAGGATATTTCAGTTTCGCGCTTAAAAATTACGCTATCGCAGCTCTTCAAATCGCGGTTATAATCGTGCCTTATTTTATACTCAGTTTTACGGTTAAGTGGAAAACCGTTGTTAAAGACTACCTTGTGTTTACAGGGCTTATGCTCGGCGTTTCGGTAGCGGTTGAACTTGTGTTCGTTTATATTTACAACGGCGTTATGTCTCATAGCGTTAACCTTTGGAAAGAATATATCTTTACCGGTTGGGGTATGAGCAATAATATGGGCGCGGCGATTTCAACGGCTATTCCTTTCCCCTTCTATTACGCAACGGAAGGCAAGTCGAAGTGGGCGGTGATTTGGCTACTTATTGCCGACTTTATGGCACTTATGGTAGTGTTCTCTTGTTCGAGAACTTCTATCTTAGCAAGTTTGTTCTTCATTATCGTTTGCACGTTTATAGCGCTTATCAAGGGCAAATTGATAATAAAACTTTTCGCTTTATTCAACGTTTTATTCTTAGCGCTTTTGGTTTGGTATTTTTGCTCGGTTTACTCGAACGCGCTTTCGGCGTCGTTTGCAGGCGGTTTAACTTCAAGCCCGAGAATTAAACTTTATACTCTCGCTTTGGAACGCATTAAAAAGTACCCGATATTCGGCGGTGGTTTCTATGCGCTTAGCAACCTTGCACCAACGGACTTTCCTTACGAGTGGTCGCAAGAAATTAACTTTACAAGTTTCTTCCCCGCGCGCTGGCACAACACTATCTTGCAAGTTTTGGTAACAGGTGGCGCGGTATCGCTACTTGCTTATCTTTATCACAGGTTTAAAACGATTGTTTTGCTTTTTAAAAAGCGTTCGCTTGAAACAACGTTTACCTTCCTTTCAATCTTTATTTTACTGTTTGAAAGTTTATTAGACTG
>JAGCLN010000191.1 GCA_017646945.1 Clostridia bacterium
AAGGTAAATTTGTAACATCAAGGCATTTACGCGCTAGACTTTTTAGAGAAGTTGAAACCAATGTTTCAATGCGCGTTGAAGAAACTGACAGTGCTGATTCATTTAAAGTTTATGGCCGTGGCGAATTACATTTATCAATTTTAATTGAAGAAATGCGCCGTGAAGGTTATGAATTCCAAGTATCGCGCCCTAAAGTTATCTTTAAAGAAATTAACGGCAAAACGCACGAGCCGATGGAAGACTTGGTTATTGAAGTTCCCACCGAATACGTTGGCGCGGTAATGAGCAAAATCGGTGAACGCCGTGGCGAAC
The DNA here is from genome assembly GCA_017646945.1 of Clostridia bacterium. GTDB lineage: Bacteria > Bacillota > Clostridia > Christensenellales > Borkfalkiaceae > HGM11412. The sequence goes on from JAGCLN010000191.1 coordinate 313, forward strand.
TCGTTTCAATGGACGCGGACGACAGGGGCGGTACGAAACTCAACTTCAAAATTCCGTCAAGGTGCTTAATCGGTTATAGAAACGAAATGCTTACCGACACTAAGGGATTTGGCACAATGGCATCAATCTTTGCAGGCTACGAGCCTTATAAAGGCGATATAAAGGAAAGAAACCGCGGTTCGCTCGTTTGCTTTGAAGCGGGCGTTACCACGCAATACGGTTTGTTTAACGCCCAAGAACGCTCAACTTTATTCGTAAGCCCAGGTCTTAAAGTTTACGAAGGTATGATAGTAGGCGTAAACTCGCGCGAAGAAGACTTAGTAGTTAACGTTTGCAAGTTAAAGCACCTTACCAACAACCGCGCAAGCGGTAGTGACGATGCGTTAAAACTCGTTCCCCCAACCATTATGAGTTTGGAACAATGCATGGAATTTATCGCAGACGACGAACTTTTAGAATTAACCCCAGTTTCAATCCGTTTAAGAAAGAAGATTTTATCAAAAGACCTTAGAATGAAAGAGTGGGCAAAACACAAAAAGTAAAATAAAAAACGCTTGCAGGTTGCAAGCGTTTTTTTATTACTTAATCCAGTTAATTTTAAACTTATAGCCCATCTTTTCAAAATCTGCATTAACGATTTTAAGCCAAGCGTCAGCACGTTCTTTTTGAACTTTATCCATATTTTTAAGTTCGTTATCAATAATGTAAACGCCCATAGGAAGTTTGCCGTAAACTTCTTTAGTGGCGCGGTTTACCGCTTCAAAGAACTTTTCTTTTAACTCGGCGATAGAAACGGATTCAACTTTCTTTTCCCTAACGTGATAATAAAAGGACCTACAATCGGGCCAAGTAACGAGATGCAAGCCAAAACTACCCTTGTTATAAACCTTTAAAGTGTGCGTTACGCCAAGACCTTCGTCAACGATATTAAAATCCATTCTTTCAGGGTCGTCTGTGTTTGAATAGATTTTGATAAACGACTTAAAGAAATAACAGTTTATATCTATCGTTTTTTGGAATAAGCCCATCTTTAAGCACTTATTCATTTTTTTGTTTACTTTAAAAATAGGCGTTGAGTAGTCGCTTTCAGTCTTGCTAATCCAACCGTCTTTAGTGAAAACGTAAATACCGTTGCACTTAGGAAATTCTGCGTTCTTTTCAAACTTAGTTCCTAATAAATAAAACGCCGAATCCTTAGCATTTTCGGGAAGTATGATAACTTTGTTTGCCATAAAATTTCTCCTTTACTTTCTTTGTTTTATTATAGCATAATAAACAATCTTTGTAAACACCCAAAAAAAACAGCGGTAAAACCGCTGTTTTAATTTTTATATAACTACTTCGCCTTCAAGCATTACCGATTTAACGCTAAACTTATCGTCAACTAAGATAAGGTCGGCAATCTTACCTTCTTCAACCGAGCCGTAATCAGCATCGATACCCAAAACTTTCGCAGGGTTTAAAGTTGCAAACCTAACGGCGTGAGAAAGACCGTAACCGGTGTAACTCATAACGTTTTTAACGGCGCCGTCAAGCGTTAAGTGAGAACCTGCTAATAAGCCGTTAGCATCGTAGTTAAGGTCAGCGCCGTACTTGATACCTTTCGACTCGTCGTTCTTGTAATCGCCGGTCTTTGGGAAACTATCGGTAATTAAAATTACCTTTTCAATACCCTTAGCCTTGATTGCCGCGCGAACTGAATATGGGGATAAGTGAATACCCGACTCGTCACAGATAAGTTCTATAAACATATCTTGATTGCAAAGCGCGTATTCGTCAACGCCGGCGCCAAACTTGGCTTGGTTGATTCTCGGCGCGTTACCCGAATCGCCGTGGTGAGTTTGAAGTTTTAAATTAGAATTATAAACTTTATCGCATTGTTCACTCGTTGCGCCAGAGTGACCGAGAGTAAATACTGCGTTTGGATTTTTAGACTTAACGTAGTTCATAATCTCAACGATATTAGACCTATCAGGGTCAATAGCCCAAACGCGAACGAAATCACCGATTCCGTCAACGAGCGGAGCGTACCTATCCTTTCCGATTTCACCCGACCACTTGAATAAATGCTGGTTAGAACCCGAAGCGCGCATGAACGGGCCTTCCATATACAAGCCTTTAATCACCTTTCCCGTTCCGTTTTTAGCAAACTCTTTGAGTTTGCTTGCCCCGTCAATCATATCTTCTAAGCCCATCGTTTGATAAAAGGTTGGCAAAATAGTAGTTTCGCCGTGCTTTAAGAAATGCTCAACGCAAGCGCTCGGGTTATCCACGAAGAAATCGTCTGCCGAGCCGTGATTGTGAATATCGATAAGACCCGGCGCAACGTATAAACCGTTTGCATCAATAATTTGGGCGTTTGAAGGAATTTGATAGTCCTTTTGTTTTGCAACTTTTGATATTCTATCCCCTTCTATTTCAACGATACCATCAAACAAGATACCATCGGGAAGAATAACGTTAGTGTTAATGATAACTTTCATAATCTACCTTAATTTTAATTAAAATACTTTAACCTTGCCGTCACCATCGTGTCTAATATCGTCGAAAGACCAACTTCTAAACGGCGCTGCAATCGCTTCTGAAACGTAGCAAATACCGGGTTTTAATCTCATGATAGACGCGGGGCATTCCATAGAAATAGGACCGTAAAGTTGAAGCCTTGACGCCATACGTTGCCAAGTATCGCCGGTAGGATTGTTTAAAATGTTGTGAACTTCAAAACTTTCTCTTGCGTTTACGATGTCGTACGGGCCGATAGTTGCGGCTCTGGGCGGAACTGCCCAAACGTCAC
>JAGCLN010000192.1 GCA_017646945.1 Clostridia bacterium
CAAGCAAGACAAGGCTCGTTAGCAAGCCGTTGGGCGTAATAGACCTTTTTGGTCATTACGGTCACGGATTGATAACAGAAACGCAGTATTGCGCCGTTTATAGCGGATTAAAAAAGGGCTTTCTCAATTACCCCACCCCCCAAACAATACTCGCCTTGATATAGTACGCAGTATTGACCTTCGGTGATGGCGCGTTGACGCTCGGCAAAATCTACGCGAGCGGTTAAATCTTCTAAAATGGTTACGGTTACTTTTTGTTCAGATTGGCGGTAACGGAATTTTGCGGTACACTCGAAAGTTCCAGACTTTGGCATTTTGGGCATAAAGTTAATTCCGCTCATTATAAGACCTTTGCTGTAAAGTTTATCTTCCGCGCCGTGAGCAACGTATAAAACGTTATTCACAAGGTCTTTTTCGATGACGAACCACCTACCGTCATCGCCTTTTTGACCGCCGATATCCAAACCCCTGCGTTGACCTATGGTGTAATACATAAGACCATAGTGCCTGCCGAGAACTCTTCCATCGTAAGTTTTAATATCGCCTTCTTTGGCGGGGATATATTCCATTAGGAATTTTCTAAAATTGCGTTCCCCTATAAAGCAAATGCCGGTGCTATCTTTTTTGCCAGCGGTAACAAGCCCGTTTTCTTCGGCAATCTTTCTAACTTCACTCTTATCAAGTTCGGCAAGCGGAAATAAAACGTTATTGAGTTGGGGTTGGGTTACTTGATTGAGAAAGTAGGTTTGGTCTTTGTTTTCATCTTTGGCTTTCATTAAATAGTGAAATTCGCCATCATGCTCAATCTTGCAGTAATGCCCCGTTGCTATATAGTCTGCACCGAGTTTTTCGGCATATTCTTTGAAAGGGCCAAACTTGATTTCACGATTACACAAAACGTCTGGATTAGGGGTTCTGCCCTTTTCGTATTCGGCAAGGAAATATTTGAAAACCCTATCCATATACTCTTTTGAGAAGTTTACGGTATAGTAAGGGATATCGAGAACGGAACAAACCCTGCGTACGTCAGAAAAATCTGTTTCTGCACTGCACACGCCGTCATCATCGTCTTCTTCCCAGTTCTTCATAAAAAGACCTATTACGTTGTAACCTTGATTTTTGAGTAAGAGTGCGGCAACTGAACTATCAACGCCACCGCTCATACCAACTACTACTGTTTTTGCCATAGTTATATTATATAATCTTACTAAGTTAAAGTCAACGAAAAGGGGTTATTTACTATTTTTAAAAAAAGTGGTATATTATATTTAATCTTTTATTAGCTACGTAATCTTTGCAAACAATGAAAAGTTATTTTAAAAACAAAATCACGCTCGTTTGTTTTATATTATATATATTGATAACGGCGGTTATATTTTACACTTCTTTAAGTAATGGTAGCCAAAGCGAAAAACAAAGCGGACAGGTTGAAAATATCATTTCTAAAATTATGAAATTTTTAACTTTTAATAAGTTGGCGCTTGATGAATACGCTTGGTTTTCTATCGTGGTAAGAAAAGGAATTGGACATTTTTCGTTATTCTTTACGCTTGCAATTTTTGCGTTCGTGGTATATTATAGATTAGCGGAAGTTATTAAAAAGGACAAAAGTTTATACCTTTTTATAATTTTAACGATAGGGGCAGGAATCATAACGGCGGGTGTTTCAGAATTTTTACAATCGCCGATATTCGTTTCGGGCAGAGCGCCAAGCGTTGTTGATGCTTTGATAAACGTTTTAGGATACACCCTTTCGACCGTCATTTGCTTATCTATATATAATATAAGGAAAAGCTATATGAGATTGACCTTTCGGTCGTCGAAATCAGACCACTAGGAGTAGCGAAGTATAATGCTAAAATAACGAATTAAAAAATTAAGGCGTTAGTTTACGCATTAGACAAGGCTCGCGAAGTATTTTGGATGAGATAGACCTTTTGGTCATCGAAGTCAAAATGCTAAGCAGTAACGAAGTATAATGCTAAAATAACGAATTTAAAAGTACTCGTAGCGTAGTTGGATAACGCCCAAGACTCCGACTCTTGAGAACACAGGTTCAAATCCTGTCGAGTACACCAAACAAAAAACGCACGGTATTCCGTGCGTTTTTTTAGTTGCAATAGATATCATGTGTTAATAACGGATTAAAAGTTTAAGCCGTTGTTAGTTTGTTTAACAAGAAGTTTTAAGCCACTAGAGAAACAGTTGGGCTATATTTTAAGACGTTAGTTGCAAGTATATCAAGGCTCGACAACACTTTATCGGGCACAACTAACCTTATTGGTTGTTGCGGTAGTAACTTGGTGGCAGTAAACGAAGATATACGATGCAAATAACGGATTAAAAACGATCGTCTATCGTATAAGTATCAACCAACTCTTTAACAGAGTGCTTCATATCTTCAGTTTCGGCGTAAGCTTCAACGTAAAGACGGTCGAGAGTTTGCCAAAGATTATCTTCATCAAGCTTAATAGGTTTAGCAATAGAAATAAGACCGTTGGCGGTTTTTTGTAAACCTTCTTCTTCCATGAGCCTTTCTTCGTAAAGTTTTTCGCCGGGGCGAAGACCCGTGCATACGATATCTATATCAACGTTAGGCTCGTAACCGGAAAGTTTGATAAGGTTATAAGCAAGGTCGTAAATTCTAACTTGCTCGCCCATATCAAGAACGAAAATTTGACCACTCTTGGCGTACGCACCCGCCTGAAGAACTAAGGACACCGCTTCGGAAATAGTCATAAAATAACGAACGACGTCTTTATGAGTAACGGTTACGGGACCACCTTCTTCAATCTGCTTTTTAAATAAAGGAATTACCGAGCCGTTCGAACCTAATACGTTACCAAACCTTACCGCAACGAACTTGGTGTTTTTACTGTGGCGACCTATCGTTTGGATAATCATTTCGCAAATACGCTTGGTTGCGCCCATAATATTAGTGGGGTTAACCGCCTTATCGGTAGATATTTGAACGAAAGTTTCAACGCCGAACTCGTCTGCCGCGCGGGCAACGTTAAGCGTGCCGAAGACGTTGTTTTTAACGGCTTCGTTAGGGCTTGTTTCCATTAACGGAACGTGCTTGTGCGCCGCTGCGTGAAATACGATTTGCGGACGGTATTTATCGAATACGTTTCTAATTTTATCTTTCTCACGAATATTTGCAATAAGGGTTAAAAGGTTTAAATCTTTATGCTTTCTTGAAAGTTCTTGCTCAATATCGTAAGCGCTATTTTCATAATTATCTAAAATAATGAGTTTTTGGGGATTGAAAGTTGCGATTTGACGGCAAAGTTCACTACCTATTGAACCACCGCCACCCGTAACGAGCACGACTTTGCCTGCGATGTAACCCTTAATTTGTTCAAGGTCAACGTTGACTTGGTCTCTACCTAAAAGGTCGATAACGTTAACGGGTTTTAAGTTGGATAAAGTTACTTCGCCGTTGGCTATCTTAGAAACGTCTGGCAAGGTTTTTACAACGCAACCCGTTTCTTCACACTTTCTAACGATTTCTTGTAAAACTTTACGACTTGCCGAAGGTATGCAAATGAAAATTTCTTTAACGTTATACTTTTCAGCAAGTTCTTTAATATTGTTAGTAGTACCGCAAATCTTAACGCCTGAAACGTATTCGCCTTGCTTTTTCATATCGTCATCAACGATACAAGCAGGGATATACTTAACCTTATCAAGCACGGTCATTTCCTTTATAAGTTGAACACCTGCACCGCCAGCGCCAACGACCATAACGTGTTTTCTATCATCGATTTTACTTCTATATTTTTGGCGAAGAACGGATAAAGCCTTTCTGCTAAGAAGCAACGCAAGAGTGATTACAACCGCGTATATCATAAAGGTTAAAACACCGCCGTAAGTGATAACGCTTTCGTTACTAATAAGCGCCCACAAAAGATTACCGCCTGCGACTGCAATTATGGTAATCGTGAGTTTTGCAACTTCGTTTAAACTGATAAATTTAAATACTACTGAATAATGCCCCGTATAATAGAAAATGCAAGTTATAACCACCATATTGAACATTATCCAAACAATAGCGTTATAACTGAGCACCCCAACGTTTCCGTCCGTCCTCAAAGCGACTAACGCCGAAAAGACTATGGCTAAAACGTCACCAAGCAAAGCGAAAAAGGCGTTTCTAATTTTTACGTTATTTCTTCTTTTCATATAAATATCTCTATTTGCTAATTATTGCGCGCTCGCACGCATATATAATATTCTAACAAATAATATAGAATAAGTCAAGGTCCAAAATTATCGGTGTTGACACAAACTATCCCCTATGCTATAATTAGCTTAACTTTAAAAATTATTAAAAGGGAATTTTATGAGCAAACACAAGTTTAATTTAATAATTACCGCATCGCTATTTTTAACCTTTATCTTCTTTACAGTTTTAGTAAAAACGGTAGACGTTGGCGCAATCGGGCCTAACGGCTCGGAAGTTGGGCTTTCATCAATCAACGGCTATTTCTTCTCACAGGTAGGCGGTAGCAAAACCATTTATAAACTTTCCGAAATTTTCGGCTACATAACCTTTTTGGTTATCGCGGGTTTTGCAGGGCTTGGGCTCTACCAACTTATAAAGAGAAAATGCATTTGCAAAGTTGATATTTCCGTTTTGATTTTGGGTTGTTTTTACGTTTTGGTTTTCGCTTTTTATTTCTTGTTTGAAATCGTTGAAATCAATTACCGCCCTATCCTTAGCGAAGAAGGTGAACTCGAAGCGTCTTACCCGTCTTCACACACTCTACTTTCACTTTGCGTAGTAAGTTCGGCAATAATCGTTATTAAAGACTTATTCTTTGATAAAAAACCCATCTTGATTGCATCTTACGTGGGTGGCGGTTTACTTATGGCGGTTACCGTTATCGGCAGGCTTTTAGCCGGCGTGCATTGGCTTAGCGATATCGTTGGCGGAATATTACTTTCCACCGCGCTTATTATGGCGTTCTGCACGGCGTTAACTTTTGCGAAAGAAAAGTTTAGTTCAAAATGCAACTTAACCGATAAATAAAACTATCCCC
>JAGCLN010000193.1 GCA_017646945.1 Clostridia bacterium
GTATTTTTGTTCCTCCTGCACTTAGATTCGATATCTTAGAAGAAGTTTCTAAAAAGCTTCCTGGCTTCCCTATCGTTTTACACGGTTCTTCATCAGTTCCACAAGACTACGTTAAGATGGTAAACGAAAACGGCGGTAAGATGCCCAACGCTATCGGCGTTCCCGAATCTCACCTTAGTAAAGCTGCTGAACTTTCAGTTTGCAAAATCAATATCGACTCTGACTTAAGACTTGCTATGACTGGTACTATCCGTAAATTCTTCAACGACAAGCCAGACAAGTTTGACCCCAGAGAATATCTTAAACCCGCTAGAGCAAACATTAAAGAAATCGTTAAGCACAAACTCGTAAACGTTTTAGGTTGCGCAGGCAAAGCAGACGAATGCAAGTAATATAAAAAAGAAAAAGCAAGGCAAAAGCCTTGCTTTTTTTAATTGAATTTTTTCGCTGATATATGAAACGTTTTTGCAACGTTAAAAAGTTGCAGTAACGAAGTTTAACGCCGTTTATCACGGCTAAAAAGACAACCGCAATAATCTTGACGATATAACAAATATTTACCACTTAACTCTATCGACCTTAGATAACCGTTTTCTTTTTTGAAATCGGAATTTAAAAAGTTTACTAAATAAAGAGATTGCAAACTTTCGCCTATTTCGTTTATCCAGTCGGCATTTTTATGCGGACTAATTGATAAGGTGGTGGTAAAATATTCCAAGCCGTTTTCCTTTGCGTACTTTGCGGTGTTTTCAAGGCGAAGTTTATAACACTCGTAACACCTTATAGACCTTTCGGGCAGGTCTTCTTTGCCCTTGATTGCCAAGTAAAACTCGTTACTGTTATACTCGGTTTCAATAACCTTTACCCTATCGCCGTAAACTGTTTCTACCAAGCGTTTTTGCTCGGATAAACGCTTATTAAACTCTTCGCTATTAGTAATGTTCGGGTTGTAAAAATAAACGGCAACGTCAAAATACTCCGTCAACTTTTCCAAGCAAGCGCTTGAACACGGAGCGCAACAACTATGAAGTAAAAGCCTTGGCTTTCCGCTAAGGCTTTTTATAGTGTTTTGATATTTTTGATAGTTCGTTATCATTTAATAACCTTTTTGTATCCGTTACCGTTTTTTACGCATTTTGAAACGCGTGATAAGGTTGCGGAAGATATATCCGTTTTTTCAATAACCGTTTCGTAAGTTTCGCCTTTTAACAAGCACTCTGCGGCAATAAGCCTTTGCGCCATTTGGAAAAGTTCTTTTTGCGTGCAAAGATCACCCAAAAACTCTTTGCAATCTTCAACCGTTTTAAGTTTTAAAACGGCTTTGTATAACTTTTCAAGATGCGTTTCGTTGATACTCATTTATTCCCCAAAAACGATTGTAAAAATTGTTTTGTAAGTTCGCTTTTCGGATTAACTAAAACTTGGTCGGGTGAACCAAATTCTTCAACTTGCCCGTCTGCCATAAATAAAACTTTATCGGAAACGTTTTTAGCAAACTCGATTTCGTGAGTTACGATAATCATGGTATGCCCTTCATCGCGAAGGTTTTTAATAACCTTTAAAACTTCGCCGGTAAGTTCGGGGTCGAGCGCGCTCGTAGGCTCGTCAAAACATAAAATTTCAGGCGAGAGAGCAAGCGCCCTTGCAATCGCCACGCGTTGACATTGACCGCCCGAAAGTTCGCATGGATAGTTGTTCATCTTGTCTTTAAGCCCAACTCTTTTTAAAAGGGTTTCGGCAATCTCTTTATTTTCAAGCTTAATGCGGTTATATTCCTTTCTTCTTTCAAAAAATTTTAAGCCTTTTTGTTTAAGAGTGCGCGCCGCCCTTGCGTTCATTGCAAGAGTTATGTTTGAAAGAGCGCTATATTGCGGAAAAAGATTGAAACTTTGAAACACCATGCCGAAAGTTAACGGTTTTAAAACGTTTTCTTCTAAGTCTTGCACGGGGAAAACGGTTTTTCCGTCAACTATAATTTCGCCAACGTCTGCCGTTTCAAGATTATTAAGGCAACGAAGAAGGGTGGTTTTACCATTACCAGACGAACCGATAATAGATAAAACTTCACCTTTTTCAAGGTTAAAATTAACCCCTTTTAATACTTCGGTGTTGCCAAAATTTTTCATTAAGTTTTTAACTTATAAAAATGCCATTACTTACTCCTTAAAATAACTAAGTTTCTTTTCTAATTATCCGAATAACAAAGTTAACGCTCCTACAAAAATTAAATAGAAAATTGCAGAATAGAATAATGGCCATATCGCCCTATATGTAAAGCCTTTTGCTAAAATTATTATTTCAATTACACCGATTGTATTTGCCAAAGCAGTATCTTTAACAAGGGTAATAATTTCATTAGAGAAAGGTGCTATCGTTCTTTTAATTACTTGCAATAAAATAACACTTTTGAAAGTTTGCCACTTAGTTAAACCCAAAACTTTACCAGCCTCATGCTGACCTTTGGGTACACTTTCTATACCACCACGATAAATTTCTGAAAAATAACAAGCGTAATTTATAATAAACGCTATTGACGCTGCAATAAGCGGCCCCATATTTTTAACTCCGTAATCAAAATAGAAAGTATTATCTAATTCATTCCAAAACTCTCCGGGAAGATAGAATACTACAAATAATTGGAGCATTAAAGGTACACCCCTAACTATCCAAACAATAACTCTAAATAAGTATCTTAACGGTTTAAATCTGCTCATCGTACAAAACGAAATGAGCAGACCTAAAGGTAACGCAAGTACTAGCGTTATTATAAATAATAAACTGGTCGTACCAAACCCTTTTAAAAGGGTTTCTGTAACGTAACTAAAACCCATAGTTTAATTCCAACTTGTGATTAAAGAACTTTCAACACCATATTTGGTGGCTAATTCAGTAAGATAGCCTACTTGAGCAAAAGCAACAAGCATAGCATTAACCTTAGCAGTTAAACTACTACCCGTCTTAAATGCAATTGCATAATATTCAACGCCTAAGTCGATATCATTTATCACAACGTCACTATACGCAGGGTTATTTGCAATAAGATCTTTTGCTAAAATAACGTCGATAACCGCATAATCTTTACTACCGTTCATAACTTGTTCAGCAGCGTTAATTTGGTAAGGTAAGTTTGCCTTGTTGATGGTAAGTCCAGCAAAATCTGATTCTTCGCCATTGATTAATGAATCTGCAGCAGAGTTGGTTTCATACGCTAATGATTTGCCATTAAGCCCAGATAAATCTGTGATAGCTTTAGCAGACTTTGAGATTAAAACTTGACCGTTTACCATATAATCGATAGAGAAATCGCAAAGTTCTTCTCTTGATACTACGTCACCAGCATCATTTTTATCCGTAGAGTTTCTTGTGAAACCATTCCATACGCAATCAACAGTACCGTTGTTTAATTCTACGTATTTGTTTGCCCAGTCAATTTCTCTAAATTTAACGTCATAACCTAATGCACCGAAAACTCTTAACGCTAATTCAGTATCAAAACCACAGAATACACCGTTTTCATCAGTGTAATTCATAGGCGAATAAACAGTATAACCAACAGTTATTTGGTTTGGTGTTACATCAACGATACTCTCACTATCTTTACAAGCGGTAAAGCAGAAAAGAGTTGCAACGGCAAGTACGCTTGCCATTAAAATTTTGATAAATTTTTTCATAATGTTTCTCCTTATTTACTTTAGTTCGATAAAGTATTTATGAGTCTATTATACTTTATTGCGCTAAAGTTGTAAAGCGTTTTAACGCCCTTTTTTAAAATTTTTTAAAATTATTTTTTAAGCAATCAAAAACGCGGGTAATCCCCGCGTTTTTTAGTTGTTATGCAAGTAAATTTACTATTTTTTCGGCAATTTCAGTTGGGTTTTCAATAGAAACGCCGGCAATAAGCGATGCAAGTGAGAGTAAAATTTCAGATAAATCTTTAATTTCTTCATCGCTAGCAACTTTTAACTTTTCAAAGATTTTGTGATTAAGGTTGATTTCTAATACTTTTTGCGCTCTTATATCGCTTGCGCCGTTTGATTGAGCGGTTAAAACCTTTTCCATTTCTAATGAAACTTCACCTTCACTAGATAAGCATACGGGGTGATTGTTTAAGTTTTTACTACCCGTTACTTTGAAAACTTTATCGCCGAGCGCAAGTTTAACCTTTTCTAAAACCGACTTTTCTTCATCGCTAACTTCACTCTCAGTAACACCGCCCTGAGTTGCGTTGATAAACTTTTTATTATCATATTCGCCGATAAATTTAACGGCAAACTCGTCAACGTCGTCAACGAAACATAACACGTCTTTTCCGTCGGATAAAAGTTTTTCCGTTTGCGGAAGCGCTTTTATGCCCGATACCGATTTTCCGCTAACGTAGTAAATATCGCCGTCGGTATTATCGGCATATTCTTTTAAAGTGATAAGTTTATCTTGCTTTAACGAATAGAATAAGATTAAGTCTTGCAAAACGTCTTTATTCATACCAAAACTTTGGTAAATGCCAAACTTTAATTGAAGACCGAAAGACGAGAAGAACTTTTCATACTTTTCTCTATCGTTTTTGAGAAGGTCGATAAGTTCAGATTTAATCTTCTTTTCAATGCTTTGAGCAATCGCTTTGATTTGGCGGGTTTGCTGAACGGTTTCACGCGAGATATTAAGGGTGATTTCACTATCCACAACGCCTTTAACAAAACTGAAATAGTAGGGAAGAAGGTCTTCGCACTTTTCCATTATCATAACGCCGTTAGTATAGAGTTTTAATCCCTTTTCGTACTGCTTAGAGTAATAA
>JAGCLN010000194.1 GCA_017646945.1 Clostridia bacterium
AATTTACTCATAAGATAATAAATATTTCGCCTTCGCCTGAAACGGGCATGCGTTTATTTTCTAAAGGCATCGGTCCGCACGAATTTGAGCCTAAGCCGGACACGAAGTAATCTACCGAAACGTAAGTTCCGTTAGAATTTGCGAGCTCGTCAAAGTGTTTTGCTGTTGATAACTCGTCAATCGAATATGGTATTGCCGAGAAAGATTTCATACCTTCAAAGCGAATTTTAGCGTTTTCACTTGAAATTTCAGCGTAATCAGTTAAATAATGCGCTCCCGACTCTTGCGGTTTGTAATAATTATAGTATTGTTTTTCAACGGTTGAAGCATATTCGTTTTTGATTGCATATGAATACATATCTGAATAAGTTTCGCCGTTGCCGTAACCGAGATATTTAACGTAAGAATAAGACTTATCTAATTTAATTTTTAAGCCAACCTTGGGAATATAGTGGAAATACCCCGTATCGCCACCGTAAATACACTTTTGAAGTTGGTATTTAATGCCTACGGAAACGCCGTTTTCAAAGAACGTGTACTTAATTTCACCTTTTAAGAAAGGCACGTACGCACCGCGCGATAAGGAAACGTTAAAGGATACGGAATTTTCGTCGATATTGTAGCCTATAACGTTAACGATAGGCTTATCAAGGCCGTAATCAATCCACTTTGCGCGAAGATTTCTATCGTTATCAACAGGCGCTCTATAAGTGTTAAAATCAATCGTGCCATACTCTACGCCGTTTGCGTTAAAATTAACGATTTTACCGCAAATTTTATCAATGTTATAAGTGTTGTTGCCAGCAGTTACAACGATAAATCTATTTCCGTTTACGAATTTAACTAAGGTATTAACCTTTTCGGTTGGAACAAAATTATCAACGTAGAATTGTTCGTACGCGCAAGGTGTAATTTCTCCATCTTTAATAAACTCGATAAATAAAGTTTCATCGGTGCAAACGTCAACAGTAATTGCCGAGCGCGGTTCGATTAAAACGGATGTTTCCTTAATTTCGTTACCGATAACGATTTTAAGAGTACCAACTGCGTTTTCAAAGTAATATTTATTAAAAATTTCAACTTTGCCGTCAAGTTTAGTAAATACTAAAGGTTGATATACCTTTTTCATTTCAAAAGTGCCGGCTTTCAAACTTCTATCGGTATTTATAATACCGTCCATACAGAAGTTACCATCGTTATAGAATTCGCCAAAATCACCGCCGTAACGCTCGGTTTTACCGCCGTAAGTTACACCGTGATTACAAAATTCCCAAATATAACCGCCAACCATTGAATCGTGGCGCTCGATTACTTCCCAGTACTCTTTAAGACCGCCCGGGCCGTTGCCCATAGCGTGAGCGTATTCGCAAAATATTAAGGGGCGATGCTCTTTTCCAGTAAAATAGTATTTTTCCGCCCATTCGATACCGGGATACATTACGCTATCTAAATCAATGGGCGCATTGTTATAAAACTCACTATTATGGAACTCAGTCCAAACCTTCCAAGAATAACATCTTACTGTTTCGTATTGAACGGGGCGAGAGTCGTTTGCGTGGAAAAATTCCGCCGAAAGTTCAAAACCTTTACCCCAACCGCTTTCGTTACCGAAAGACCAAATGCAAACGCAAGGATTGTTTTTATTGTTGTGATAGTTAAATTTTTGCCTTTCTAATATGGCATCGGCAAAATAATTAGGTATAATTGACATTGCTTCATCTGAACTTATACCTGAATTCGTTGCGTGGAATATTCCACCGTGCGCTTCAACGTCACTTTCACTCATAACGTAAAAACCTAAAACGTTGCAAAGTTCGTAAAACTCAGGGCAAGACGGATAGTGAGAAGTTCTAATCGCGTTTACGTTTAAACTCTTTAATAGAATTAAATCACTATATATTTCTTCAATTGATATGGTTGCGCCTTTATCCGCCGTAAAGTCGTGACGATTAACGCCTCTCATTTTAATAGGCTTGCCGTTAAAAAGGTATAAACCGTTCTCAACTTTTGAGGTTCTTATGCCAACGCGAGTGTAAATCACTTCGTTACCGTTAATTATTTCAAGCTCGTATAAACTCGGACTTTCGGCACTCCAAAGTTTTGCATTTTTAACGATAAAATCACATTTTTTACCGATTTTTATATTTTTAGTTTCGCCGAGTAAAGTAACGCTAAAATCAACGTTTGAATCGTTTGATACGCTAATAATACCATCATTACCGTCAACAAAAGTATCAATCTTAAAATCGGTAACGTGCTCGTTAGAACGGCGAAGTAAATAAACGTCTCTAAAAATACCCGTGAAACGCCATTTATCTTGGTCTTCAAGGTAAGAACCCGCGCACCACTTCACCACTAAAATATCAACTTGATTTTCGCCTTCAATAACGAAGTTAGTAATATCAAATTCGCTAAGTTTATGCGAAATATCGGTAAACCCAACGAATTTTGAGTTTATATAAAGATAGTAGCAACTGTCAACGCCTTCGGTTACAAAATAGAGTTTTTCATCGCCTAAATTATCTAAATTGAACGTTCTTCTATAATGATAAACGGGGTTTTTGCTTGGAATATTAGGTACGTCTAACGGGAAAGGATATTTTTGGTTAGTATATTGAAAATTATCAAAACCGTAATATTGTAAGCAAGACGGAACTATAACTTCTTTATCAAAGCTATCGATTAAAAAGTTTTCTGCATCTTCAAAACACTCGTGCTCTTTAACAAGCCAAGTTCCGTTTAATAAATAGAAACGATTACTGCTAAGCCTATCGTAACTTTTAGGTTGCCCTACTGAAAAAGGAACGTAGTAACACCTTGGTTTTTCTAAATTGATTGATTTCGTGTCTTTATGATAACAAATCATACTAACTCCTTACTTTTTTAATACTAAGCCCGTTGCAATATCGCCTAAAAAATCGTTTATAGAATAGAATTCAATAGAAAATTTACCGCTATC
>JAGCLN010000195.1 GCA_017646945.1 Clostridia bacterium
AATCGTACACCCTTTCGGTCTTAAAGTCTGAAAGTTTAAGTTCAGCACCGTTTAAGGTTATCTTGCAATCGCCAACGAAAGTAGTGCTTTCGATAAGAAGTTTTTTAAGATTTTTCTTATTCTTAAACTTAGTAGTATATTTTGCTTTAACGGGGTAAATCTTAAACGCCTTGATATCTCTAAAATCGAAAGTCGGCATAGGTATAGTCTTTTGGTAATCGTAAGTCGTGCCAAACTTTTCACGAACGAGCCCGTACTTAACCTTTTTATATTTTTCAGCCAATTTTTCGTTGATAGACGAAATTTCCACATCGTAGTCTTCGATAACTTGATTTTCCCTATCGTAAATAACGTAGTCGAGTTCGGGGTTTGTCATCCATTCGTAAGACTTGAGCTTGCCCGTATATTTTTTAGGTTTATTAACGCGTTTAACGTCCGTTCTATTACACTCTTCAATAATGAGCGCATCGCAACCGTCCATAACCATATGAACGACGCCGTTTTCCGTTTTAACTCTTCTATCTTTTTTATACGGCTCGATAATCTTTGCCGACGGAGTTTTGACATCCACGTTGAACTCAATCTGACCAAAACCACTGTTATAGATATAGTAGCGAATTTTAGAACCAGCCTTTTTCTTTAATACCATAATTCTTAGGCAGTCGCCGTTGATTGCAGTAATATCCGTCTTATTAACGCCTGAAAAATCATAAGTTTCAACTTGTCGTTCGTCGACAACGTTAACTCCGCCATCTCTCAGCCTATCGATAACCTTTTTCTCGGTAGCGTCGTTAAACACGATAACGGTTGAATATTCTTTCTTCATCATTTTGACTTTGCCATTAATTATCGGACAGTCTTCGATGGTAATATCGTCCATAACGTTATATTCGATATAGCGGTTAGTAAGTTTTTTGCAAGTTTCAACAATTCTCGTTCTATGTTCTACTATCTTTAAATCTTTTCCATGCGCACCGTAAGTATAATCGTAAGGCATAATTACCAAAACGTCAGAAAGGTCTTTACCTTCTGCGCAAAGTTTGCCGAACTTACCTATCATTTCGTTAAAGTCCGCCATCTTATCAAAATCCTTAAACTGATAAAAGAACGAACAGCCCGCATCGAATTTTCTAAACCCTTCGAGCGAGAAGTGGTATCCGTGCGGAACGAGAAGATTTATGCCCAAAACTAATTGATAGAACGCAATCCTTTCTAAGCCCTTAATATCGTAGTTATAGGGATTGCACGCAGCAAATTCGCATAAAATAGCGGGCTTTCCCGACTGGTTAGCAACCGACGAAACGAGTTTTCCACCAACGGTAAGCGCAAAGTGGTCGTTATCTCCAAGATTGTGCCCTAAGAAATCGAAACCAGGAATATGCCAGTATTTTAAGAGTGTGGTATAGAAATTTTGTCCACCGAGCACTTGAGTGTTAAGCCCTTCTTCGCCCGCAAGATGCCCCGTCATATATATATTGTTTTTCTCGCACCAGTCGTAGATTTTTTTATAAAAATTCTTTTCAAGAAGTTTTACTATTAATTTTCTATAATCACGCCTATACTTTTTAGAGT
>JAGCLN010000196.1 GCA_017646945.1 Clostridia bacterium
AACTAAGTCGTTACAGTTTTTTATTTCGTTGCGGTTAGCCGTTTCGCTAATCAATTTATTGTCTTTATTGAAATACCCGTGATTGCCCACATCAAAACCGCTTTCAATTATTAATTTTATCGTTTAAACGTTATCGTCCGCCCACGAACCGCCTATAAAAAAGGTTGCCTTTGCGTTGTTTTTTTGCAGTAACTCAACCATTTTCTTAGTAACTTCGGCATTTTCGTAAACGTTTATCATAAGCGCAACGCCACCCGAGTTAGAACTGCCTTTATATATCGCTTGATATTTTTGAGTTCCCGATATGGTTACGCTTTTTTCAGGGGCGAAACCGATTATTGCAACGATTGTTACAACCGCTATGATTATAAAGTTTGATAGTGCTAATATTTTTGCTTTCTTCAATGCTAAACTCTCCAAATTATTATATTTGAAAAAATTTAGCGTTATGACTTATTGTAAAAGTTTTATCTTCTTTTTTTAACGGGAACTTTAACTTTGTTAAATATTCTAAGAAGTTCTTCTTGCGTTCCCATAACAATTTCATCGTTAAAAATAAAATACATGTCTTCTTCAATGTAGATTGCAACGCCTTGCTTGTTTACCTTTACGTTAGTTACGTTTCGTAATAAAATCGTTTCCGTTTGAACTTCGCCGGCTTGAGAAGTAGTTACTTCTAATCTCTTTTCCTTGAAAAGCATATCGATTTGCAAATCGCCTTTATCAAGTTGCATTGCCTTTACGGTTTCTTTATGGTTTCTTCTTTGAGTTTTGATGGTGGAAATTATTGGATACGCCGAAGCAAGAACAATAATCCCACCCAAAATTACCGACACAAGCCCTTGCTTTTCCGTTTTTAAGCCAAAGTAAATGGTTATACCGCCTAAAACAATGAACGCAATTGAAAATAATATCGCCGTTCTAAAAGCCTTTCTCATAAAGGTTCTACTCATTTTGTTTATCTTTTCGCTGTTATATTCACAAATTGCCCTTACCATAATTAAAATTCCTTTACAATTTCTTTGAGCGCATCAATATATTGAGTGCTTGCCTTATGCACGCAAAGCGCAAATTCTTCCGCTCCGCCTTCACCATCAGAAACGGCTTTGATAATAACGGTTGGAACGTTAAAACCCTTCGCCGTAAGAAGTACGCCTGCGCTTTCCATATCGCAAACTTTTGCGCCAAAATCGGCATATAGCCTTTCTTTTACTTCTTTATCGCTTACAAACTTATCCGCAGAAGCGCACAAAACTTCGCTTGCGTTAGGCATGGCTTTTTTGCAAACTTCAAGCAACGTTTCATCAGTTTTGATAACGGGGGTTTCATACCCAGGGTATTGACCTACCACAACGTTATCAATTCCGGATAAGTCAAAATCATAATGAACTACGCCTTTAACGATTACCGAATCAAAAACGCCTACGGACTTTACTAAACTACCGCAAACGCCAAAATTCATAATTACGTCAACTTTATATTCGCTAATTAGTAGTTGAGTTGCGGCAGATGCGTAAATTTCACCGATACCGCTTTTTATAAGATAGATTTTTTTACCGAAAAGTTCATAACCGAAAACCGTAAAGCAACCCCTTTGCTCTTCGCAAACGCGTTCGCCTACCGAAGATAAGAAAGGCGTGATTTCCTTATCCATAGCAACGACCATACCTATAACTTTAAACTGTTTTTTCATAATAATTTACCTTGATTTTTAATGAGTTCTTCGTTGGTGCTGGTTTTAGATATTATATTTAAAACTTTCACTTCCGCATCTTTAGTATTATCAAGGTCGCGCCTTAACGAATACGCAAGTTGCATAGCATCGCTATCCAAAATCAAATCGTCTCTTCTCGTTCCCGAACGATAAAGTTCGATTGACGGGAAAATTCTTCTTTCGGAAAGTTCTCTCGATAAGTAAATTTCACTATTCCCAGTGCCTTTAAACTCTTCGTAAATAACTTCGTCCATCTTAGAACCGGTGTCAACGAGTGCGGTTGCAATAACGGTTAAACTACCAGCGCCGTCAAAACTTCTTGCTGAGCCAAATAAACTCTTGGGTTCTTGCAACGCAACGGGGTCAATACCGCCCGTGAGCGTTTTTCCGCTTGACGGCAAGGTTTCGTTATACGCTCTCGTAAGCCTTGTTAAAGAATCTAATAATAAAACTACGTGCTTACCCGACTCTACTTGCCTTTTAGCCTTTTCTATAGCGAGTTTTGATATTCTAACGTGGTTTTTAGCCTTATCGTCAAAAGTGGAATAGATAAGTTCGCAATTAACAGAACGCTTAAAGTCAGTAACTTCTTCGGGGCGTTCGCCGATTAAAACTACCATAAGGTAGATATCTTTATAATTTTTGTCGATAGAACTTGCTATCTTTTTGATAAGCGTTGTTTTACCCGCTTTTGGCGGAGCGACAATTAACGCCCTTTGACCCCTACCGATAGGACTTAAAATATCAATCGCCCTTAACGATAAATCGTTTTCTCCCGCCTTTTCAAGCTTAATTTGGCAGGTGGGATAAGTAGGCTCAAAGTCGTTAAACTTGGGGCGTTGCTCTAACGAATAATCTAAGCAGTTGAGTTTTTCAACCGATTTGAGAGAGGGAGCGCCGTTATCTCTACCGTAAACGGCAACGCCTTCAACATAATCGCCTTCCCTTAATTGAAAGTGCTTGATTGCCTTTCCTGAAACGTAAACGTCGCTAATCTCGCTCGGTTTAAAATTATTGCCACGCAAAAAGCCGTGGTCGTAATTTTCACTCTTTTCAAAAGTGCCGGAAACTTTTACCGTCTTTTCAAGAGAAGAATTCTCGCCGTCAAGAGGGTTATTTTCTACCGCCACTTCGTCAAAACTATCAAGCTCGTATTCACCTTCGTTCCCACCTTTAAGCGATTCTTCATACTTTTCGCGTATACTCTTTCTGCCTTGAACTTTTTTGGTGGGAACTACGCCGTCTTGAATTTGCAAAATGGCGTTGATAATACTTTCCTTATTCATACTGCCCGGCGTTCCGCCAAGTTCGGAAAGTAAAACCCTTAAATCGTGGATATTGTAGGCTCTATCAAGATATTCTTTAGTATATTTCATAAATCTTCTCCTTGTGGGATTATATAAATAACTCCGCTTTCGCCGTTATAGTCAAAAACGCCGTTTACCGTTTTATATGAGTTAAACTTACTTAAAAAACAATCTACCGCGCTGATATCAACCGTGCTTTTTCCATAGTGAAAATGCATAGGTATAACGGCTTTGGGTTGAATTTTTTGAAGGTAGTCAATCGCGCCGAAAGTATCTATCGTATAAGTTCCGCCAACGGGAATTAAAAGCAAATCTACAAACTTTAACTCGCTTATTAAACTCTCGCTATCGTACTCACCAAGGTCGCCTAAAAACGCAATCTTTTTACCGTCAAGATTAAAAAGTAAAACCTTGTTTTTACCCCTAAGCGAGCCAAACTTTTCATCGTGGAAAGTTTCTATCACCTTAAACGGCGGTTTGTTTTCCACTTCTTTTTTGTAGGTTACGATTGAACGATTGTTGTGGTCGTAATGCTCGTGCGAGCAAAAAAGATAGTCGCTTTCCGTTTTATTTTCTTTAAGACCTATATTTTTAAAAGGGTCTAAAGTGATTGAGTATTCGCCACCTTCAATCAAGAAGTGAGAGTGGCCAAAATAAGTTATTTTCATAATAATTCCACCTTGAGCGCCAACTCGTTTTCAACTTCGTTACCACCCATATCTAAAAGGTACTTCGCGTCAATTTGTATAAAATTATCGCTAAGATTAACGGCTAAATTTAAACATTCAACCTTTCCGTAGATAGGCTTGCCTAAAACGTTTAAGCTAAAATTAAAAACTTCGCCGTTACGCAAGGTAAAATTATATGAAACCTGACCCGTTGCAGATATTGAAACCTTATTTTTAAACACGGAAAAAACGTATGCCAACCCTGCCTCTTTTTCTAAAGAAAAAGAAACTCTATAAGCACCGTTTTTGGTTTCAATATTACCTTGTGTTTTATAAGTGGAAAGTTGCCCGCTTGAAATTGCGGAAAAAGACACGTTACAAACGCTCATAAAAAAAACTTAAAACTGCGAAAAAACCGCAAAAAAATAAAAGATGTTAAACTAATTTTAACACCTTTTTATAAAAATGTAAACATTTTATACGAAAAAATTCGTTCAAAATTCCATACCGTATTTTAACGCTATTGCTTTGGCTACCTTTTTCCCGTCTGCCCCTGCGCTCGTTATACCGCCTGCGTAACCGCAACCTTCACCGCAAGGGTACAAGTTGCTCGCGCTAACGCTTTGGTAGTTTTCACCCCTTAAAACTCGTATCGGGGAAGAAGTTCTGCTCTCAACACCGGTTAAAACGGCATCGTAATCATCAAATCCTTTTAGCCTTTTAGCCATATCAGTAATCGCGTATTTTATAGATGAGTTTATATCTTCGCTAAAAAGTTCGTTTAAGTTCGCCTTGCTAACGCCCATAGGATACGATGGGTTTACCTTTCCAAACGAATTAGAAGTTTTACCGCTTAAATAGTCGCCCACGAGCATTGACGGGGCTTTATAATCGCAACCGCCAAGATTAAAGGCTTTCTTTTCAAGGTTTTTTTGGAATTCTAAACCGCCGAATAACGATGAGCCGAAATCGTTTTTAGTTACTTGGCAAATTATTGCCGAGTTGGAATTTTCGCCGTCGCGTAAAAAATTACTCATTCCGTTAGTTACGATAGTTTCGCTTTCCGAAGCGGACGGCATTACGTAACCGCCCGGGCACATACAGAAAGTAAAGACGCCCCTACCGTTATGGTTGGAAACGAGTTTATAGTCGGCAACGGGCATTCCCTTGCCGTTTGCGAACTTGCCGTATTGAGAAAGATTGATATTCGATTGAAGATGCTCTATTCTAAAACCTACGGCAAAATCTTTGCTTTCCATTTGAACGCCGTGGCGTTCAAGCATATAGTACACGTCTCTCGCGCTATGCCCAACCGCCAAAACTATCTCGTCAAACACTCTTTTCTCGTTGCCGATAGTAACGGACTTTACCTTTCCGTTAGCAATTTCGATATCGCTAAGTTTAGTAGAGAAGAAAACTTCACCGCCAAGGCGAATAATCTCATTTCTAATATTTTTAACAACGCCTTTTAACTTATCGCTACCGATATGAGGTTTTTGAAGGTAATCTATTTCACTCGGCGCGCCGAAAAGTAAAAAATCGTCAATAACTTCTCTCGCCGTTAGACCACCTACGCCGGTATTTAACTTTCCGTCTGAAAAAGCACCTGCACCGCCTTCGCCAAACTGGATATTGCACTCGCTATCTAAAACGCGAGTAGCAATAAACGAATCAACCGATTGCGAGCGCTCGTCAACCGCCTTACCGCGTTCGATAAGGGTTACTTTTAAACCGTAACGCAAAAGGTCAAGCGCGCAAAATAAACCCGCTGGGCCCATGCCCACGACTAAAACTTCGCCTTGCTTTTTAACTTTGTTATAAACCTTTAACGGCTTTTTATATTCTCGCGTTGAAAGCTCAACCGAGCAAGAGTAAAAAATATTAGACTTATCCCTTGCATCGAGCGATTTTTTAACGAGTTTAAAATATTTTACGTCCGCAACTTTTACGCCTGCTTTTTTAGCCGATTTTTCAAGCAAAGCCCTATCTTCTTCAAACGGTTTAATTTTAACGTTAGATAATTTTATCATTTTATATTCTCACAAATTGCAAATGCCGAAGCAAACGCCCATTTAAGATTGAAACCGCCACAATCCCCGTCCACGTCTAAAACTTCACCGCAAGCGTATAAGTTAGGCGTGAGTTTACTCTCTAAACTTTCCCTGTTAAAATCGCTAACCGAAATTCCACCCTTGGTAACTTGCGATGCGTCAAAGCCCATGGTTCCCGTAACTTTGATAGAATATGCCTTTACGGACCTTGCAACCTTTTTTGCATCAA
>JAGCLN010000197.1 GCA_017646945.1 Clostridia bacterium
CGCTCGGCGATTGCGCCGAGCGTTTTAGTTTTTAAAACTTAGTCGATTTCATCTTCGTTAGTGCCGGTTTCTTTATTTTTAAGTAAAATATAGTAAACTGCGATAACGATTGCGATAGTTGCTACCGAAGTGATAGCAACGGTTAATCCTGCGGGAGAGAAATCTCTAACCAAGGTAACTTTGTCTTTGGGGTAGATAAGGTTGTAAATACCAAACACTTCAATAACCATAATAAGTACGGGAACAACGTATTTAATCATAATTTGAAGGGGAGTTTTGAATTTGCCAAACTTATTGCCGTTAAGTTCAAGTTCTTCAATCGCCTTTTTGGGTGAAATAAACCAACCAACAGCAAGGCAAGAGAATAACGCGCATATGGGCATTAAAACGGTATTCGTAACCTCGTCAAAGAAAGTTAATAAATCCATACCGAATATTTGCAACTTATCAATGCCGTTAATATTATAACCTAAAGAAATTGAAACGACGATAGACACCGCAAACGCGATTGCTGCTATGATAGACGTTGCAATTTTTCTTTTGATTTTAAACTTTTGAATGATAAATTGGCTTGCAACTTCCATGATAGAAATAACGCTCGTAACTGCGGCGATAATAACCATAGCAAAGAAGGCGAATTCTGCAATCTTACCGATAAAGCCGATGCTTTCAAATACTCGGGGAAGGGTGTTAAACATAAGTAAAAGCCCTTCAAGTTTAAGTGACGATACTTCAACGCCTGCTTTTGCTGCAAAGTGATAGATTGCGGGGAAGATTGCCATACCTGCAAGAAGGGCAACGATTGTATCAAAGATACAAATCATGCCAACCGATTTAACGATATTGATTTCCTTGCCTGTGTAAGAGCCGTAAACGATCATTGCGCCCATACCGAGTGAAAGAGAGTAGAACGCTTGACCCATAGCCGCTAAAACGCTTGACCAAGATACTGCCGAAAAATCGGGAACTAAGTAGTAGTAAAGACCTTCGCCAACGCCTTTGCCAAGGCAAAGAACGAAAATAACTACCAACACGAGCAAGATAAAGAGCGCGGGCATAAGTACCTTTGAAGCTTTTTCAATACCGCCCTTAATACCCATCATAACGATAAAGAGAGCGAATGCGATAAAGATTAAACTGAATGCGATAACTTCCGAGCCGTTGCCAGTAAAGTTAGCAAGGTTACCATCGTTACCCCAGAAAGAGTTGAGCGCGTACTTAACCGTGTAACCGCCGAGAACGGAGTAGTAACAAGTAATAATGAGCGGAACGAGAACGGCTAAAAGACCGAACCAACCGATATTCTTGTTTACCTTCTTGAATGCGGTAACTGGGTTTGCTTGAGAACGTCTACCAAGGTAGATTTCACAAATCATAATGATAACGCCGATAAAGATTACGCAAGCGATGTATAAAAATACGAACGCAGCGCCACCGTTATCGTAGGTTTTGTAAGGGAAACCCCATAAGTTGCCAAGACCAACGGCTGAGCCTGCCGCAGCGAGTATGAAACCAATGCTACTAGC
>JAGCLN010000198.1 GCA_017646945.1 Clostridia bacterium
TAGGGAAAATATACTTTCAAATGGAAAAATCACAAACAAAATCAAAAGAGCGCGTTAGAGAACGCGGCGAAGTGTTTACCGCCGAGCGCGAAGTTAAGGCTATGTGCGATCTTGTTAAAGATGAAACGGAGCGCATAGACAGTAGGTTTTTAGAGCCTGCGTGTGGCGACGGCAACTTTTTAGCGGAAATTCTTACCCGTAAACTTGAAGTGGTTAAGCGCAAATATAAAAAATCTACGCTTGATTACGAAAAAAACGCCGTGCTTGCAATAAGTAGCGTTTACGGCGTGGATATTATGCAAGACAACGTGCTTGCTTGTCGTGATAGGCTTTTCAAATTATGGGATAAAGAATATAAATCCGTTTGCAAAAAAGATTGTAATGACCAAACGCGCGAAGCCGTTAAGTTTATTTTAACTAAAAATATCGTTTGTGGTAATGCGTTAACGCTCAAATGCGTAGACGAAAACGGCAACGAAACTGACGAGCCGATTGTCTTTTCAGAGTGGGCATTTATAACAGGATTTCAAATGCAACGTCAAGATTATACCTTTGCTCACCTACTTGAAATGAATAACGACGAAAAGCAAACCAAAAAACAACAATCAATGTTTGACGAAAAACAAGACGAAGGCAAATTTTTACGCCGATACGTAACGCATTATAGGAGAGTGCAAGAAAATGAGTGATAATTTATTTAATAAAGTTTATAACCCCGACGTTTTATCGTGCCTTGCAAACCTATCTAACGACGAAGTATTTACTCCGCCCGA
Organism: Clostridia bacterium; assembly: GCA_017646945.1. Classification (GTDB taxonomy): domain Bacteria; phylum Bacillota; class Clostridia; order Christensenellales; family Borkfalkiaceae; genus HGM11412. The sequence continues at coordinate 774 of JAGCLN010000198.1, forward strand.
AATCGTAAACCAAATGCTCGATATGTTGCCACAGGAATTGTTTAGAAATCCCGATACAACATTTCTTGACCCTGCTTGTAAAACGGGCGTGTTCCTTCGTGAGATCGCAAAACGCTTGATAAAAGGATTAGAGCCGCAAATTCCTGACTTGCAAGAACGTATAGACCACATTTTCCATAAACAACTTTTCGGTATAGCAATAACTGAACTTACAAGTTTATTATCTCGCCGTGGAATTTATTGCAGTAAATACCCGAATAGCGATTTTTCAGTTACCAAGTTTGATACCGCACAAGGTAATATTCGTTTTAAACGTATCGACCACACTTGGGTAAACGGACGCTGTAAATATTGTGGAACAAATAAAACTTATGACCGTGGCGAAGAATTAGAAACTCACGCTTACGAATTTATACACACCGATAATTTGGAGAAGTTATTTAATATGAAATTTGACGTTATTATAAGCAATCCACCTTACCAAATGAGTTTTGGTATCGAAGGCGCAAATAGTTCAAATGCAAAGTCAATTTATAATCTCTTTATCAATAAAGCAGTGATGTTGAATCCTAAGTATTTAGTAATGATTACTCCAAGTAGATGGATGACTAAAACTTCACAAGGCATTCCTGAAGAATGGGTTGATTCGTTATTGCAATCTAATCATTTTAAGGAAATACATGATTTTGAAGATTCTGCCGATTGTTTCCCTGGCGTTAGCATAATGGGTGGTGTCAATTATTTTCTATATGATAGTAGTTATAATGGAAAATGTAAATATTCATTCCATTATGCAGGTGGCAAAGATGTAATAACGCGAATTGATTATTTGGATTCGAATAAAGCTGGTATCGTAATTAGAGACCCTAAATCTTATTCTATATTAGAGAAAATAAAAAACATAGATGGCGAATATTACATAAATAGTGATAATAATTTCTCAGGCTTAGTAAGCCCAAAACACTTCTTTGATAATAGTGAATTATTGACTTCTAATTGGCGCGGATATAAAAAAGAAAAAGATAATTTGTATAGTATCAAATACTATGTAAGCAAATCTTTCAATGATATACCGTTCGGGTGGATAAAATTATCCGATTTGCCTAAAAATCAAAGAACAAAAGATTTGCATAAGGTTTATATTCCTGCCGCTAACGGCTCAAGTGATATCGTTTTGGGCGTTCCTTTTTATGGAGAGCCAAATAGTGTATGTTCGCAAACCTATCTTGTTATTGGTTACGACCCTGATAAACATAATTTTACTAAACAAGAGTGTGAAAATATTGTTACATACATTAAAACAAGATTTTTCCGTTATTTAGTAAGCATAAAAAAGAAAACACAAAACGGTCCACGTGGCGTTTATCAATTCGTTCCTTTACAAGATTTTTCAAAGCCGTGGACGGATGAAGAATTATACGCAAAGTACGGCTTAACACAAGAAGAAATAGACTTTATCGAATCTATGCTTCGCCCTATGGAGTAAACTAAAATGGCACAAGAATTTTTTATACAAAGACCTGCGGTTACTCCTACCATTTACGCCTACGAGCTTGTTGGGGTAAATTCGCATAAAGGTTATATAAAAGTTGGCTATACCGACCGTGACGTTGAAACGCGCGTTAAAGAGCAATTACATACAAGCGGTATTGAATATCAAATACTGCTTAAAGAATCTGCTATGCGCTCTGACGGCACGTGTTTTACTGACCACGAAATACATACCGCATTAAAACGTAAAGGTTTTTTACAATTAAATCAAGGGCTTGATAAAAACGAGTGGTTTAATTGCACAACTCGTGACGTTATTAGCGCAATTAACTACGTACGCGACGGAATCAGCACGGAAGAAAACCGCACGCTTACATTTAAGATGCGCCCCGAACAAACGCGTGCAGTACAAAAGACGATTGAGTTTTTTGATAAAGCAAAAGCGGACGAGCCTGAAAAAGCGCCTAAATTTTTATGGAATGCAAAAATGCGTTTTGGCAAAACGTTTGCATCTTATCAACTTGCTAAAAAGTTGGATTTTAAGCGCGTTTTAGTTCTTACCTTTAAGCCTGCGGTAGAATCGGCTTGGCGTGAAGATTTGCAAACTCACGTAGATTTTGAAGGTTGGCAGTTCGTTTCTAACAAAGACGCGCACGATAACAAAATAAATATTGACGTGCAATTTGCAAGCGCGGATAAATCACGTCCTATCGTTGTGTTTGGTTCGTTCCAAGATTTGCTTGGTACTAACGAAAACGGCGGTATTAAGGCGAAAAACGAGTTTATCCACACAACGCAATGGGATTTAGTTATATTTGACGAATATCATTTCGGTGCGTGGCGTGAAAATGCTAAAAAGTTGTTTGAAAACCCTGACGAAGAAGAAAACGCAGACTTTGACATGGAGCATTATAAGCAAACGGAAGCGGATAATGCTTATAACGAAACGTTTTTGCCTATTACCACTTCTTATTATTTGTTCTTATCGGGTACGCCGTTTAGGGCTATCAACAGCGGTGAGTTTATCGAAGACCAGATATTTAATTGGACGTATAGTGATGAACAAAACGCAAAAGAATCGTGGCTTGGTGCAAACAATCCGTATTTATCGCTTCCGCGTATGGTTATGCTTACTTATCGCATACCCGAATCTATACGTCAAATTGCCTTACAAGGCGAATACGACGAATTTGACCTTAACGTATTCTTTTCGGCAAAAGGCAAAGGCGACGATGCTAAATTTATTTACGAAAACGAAGTTCAAAAGTGGCTTGACCTTATTCGTGGCTCATACTTGCCATCGAGTGTTGATGATTTAAAACTTGGGCAAGATAAACGTCCTCCTATGCCGTTTTCGGACACTCGTTTACTTAACGTTTTATCGCATACTTTATGGTTTTTACCCAACGTTGCAAGTTGCTTTGCAATGGCAAACTTACTTAAACAAAAGCAAAACGCATTTTATCACGATTATAAAATAAATATTTGCGCAGGTACAGGCGCAGGTATTGGTTTAGATGCACTTTATCCCGTGCAAAGTTCTATGGGTAATCCGCTTGAAACTAAAACGATAACCCTTTCTTGCGGTAAACTGACTACGGGTGTAACCGTTCGTCCGTGGACGGGTGTGTTTATGCTTCGTAACCTTAAATCACCCGAAACGTATTTCCAAACGGCGTTCCGTGTGCAATCGCCTTGGGAAATTACTGACAACCTTGGGAATAAACAAATTATGAAGCAAGAGTGTTACGTTTTCGACTTTTCGCTTGACCGTGCGCTCCGTCAAATTTCTGACTATTCTTGCCGTCTTAACGTAGAAGAATCCAACCCCGAAAAGAAAGTTGCAGACTTTATACATTTCTTGCCCGTTTTAGCGTATGACGGAAGCACGATGAAGCAAATCAACGCACAAGATATTTTGGATATCGCTATGGCAGGTACGAGTGCAACGCTCCTTGCTAAACGTTGGGAATCTGCTTTACTCGTTAACGTTGATAACGATACTTTGGGCAGATTACTTGCAAATAAAGACGCGCTTGACGCGCTTATGCGTATTGAAGGATTCCGTTCATTAAATCAAGATATTACGGCGATTATCAATAAGTCGGAAGCCGTTAAAAAGGCTAAAAAAGAAAAGGAGACTAAACTTACCGATAAAGAAAAGAAAGAGCTTACGCAAGAAGAAAAAGAATACAAGTCTATGCGTAAGCAGATTCAAGAAAAACTTATTAAGTTTGCTACGCGCGTTCCTATCTTTATGTATCTTACCGATTACCGTGAACGTTCACTTAAAGACGTAATTACGCAATTAGAACCGGGTCTTTTCAAAAAGGTTACAGGGTTAGACGTTAACGACTTTAATTTGCTTTGTTCTATTGGCGTATTTAACGCAAGCCTTATGAACGACGCAATTTTTAAGTTTAAGCGTTATGAAGATTCGTCGCTTTCATACACAGGTATAGAAAAATCCGTTAAAGACGAAGTTGGTGGTTGGGATACTGTTATTCGCCGTGAAGAGTACGAAAAATTGTTCTTTAACCAACAAGCAACAATGCAA
>JAGCLN010000199.1 GCA_017646945.1 Clostridia bacterium
AACACTAAGCAGAAACGCAGTATTGCGCCGTTTATAACGTAATATAAGATGTTAGAAACAAGTATTTCAAGGCTCGGCAAGACTTTGACGGGCACAATTGACCTTTTTGGTCATTGTGGTCGCAAAGGCTTGACAGTAAACGAAGAAATACGCCGTTTATAACGACTTACATGTCTTGACGCTTGTAAGAAGGAAGAAGTTGCGGTGATACCTTACCGGTATTAACGCCTGCTGCTTTCAATTCAGCGTTGAAATCTTTAACGTGAGATAAGGTGAGTTTGCCAACTTTTACAGTCTTGCACTTTTCACTTGCATACTTACCAGCGTTTCTGCCAATACGATAATATCAAGTAAAGAGTTACCCATAAGGCGGTTTCTACCGTGAATACCACCAACCGCTTCGCCTGCAACGTATAAGTTTTCAACTAAAGTGGTTTGACCGTCTGCATCGATATCGATACCGCCGTTTTGATAGTGAAGAGTGGGATAGATAAGGATAGGTTCTTTTCTAATATCGATACCATACTTACCAAACATTCTCATCATTGCGGGGATACGCTTTTCAATAGTGCCTTCGCCACCGATAATATCAATCATCGGGGTATCAAGCCATACGCCTTCACCGTCGGTAGTCTTAATACCGTTGCCACGACCTTTACATTCTCTAATGATAGTAGATGCAGTAACGTCACGCGTTTCAAGAGAGTAAACGAAAGGTTCACCGTCTTTATTAACGAGTTGAGCGCCGAGCGAACGAACTTTTTCAGTTACGAGCGCACCGTAGATTTGAGTGGGTTCAGCAGCGCCGGTCGGGTGATACTGTAAAGTATCGGCGTATAAGAGTTTTGCGCCTGCGCGGTAAGCAAGAACTAAACCGTCTGCAGTTGCGCCGTAGTGGTTAGAAGTGGGGAAACCTTGATAGTGAAGTCTACCTGCACCACCCGTTGCGATAATAACGGTCTTTGCCTTAGCAACTAAGATTTCGCCTGTTTCCATATTTTGTAAAACTGCACCGGCAGCCTTACCTTCGCTATCTTTAATGATTTCGATTGCGGCAGTAAAGTCAACAACGGGAATCTTTCTGTTGATAACTTCGTCACGAAGCGTTCTCATGATTTCTGCGCCTGAATAGTCTTTACAAGCGTGCATTCTCTTTCTTGAAGTACCGCCACCGTGAGTGGTTACCATTTCGCCGTTTTCGTGCTTATCGAACATAACGCCAAGGTCAGAAAGCCAACGAATTGCATCGGGCGCTTCCTTAACGAGTTTTTCAAGTAAGCAGGGCTTAGCGGCAAAGTGACCGCCACCGAACGCGTCAAGATAGTGTTGAGCGGGGCTATCGTTGGGCTTATCAGCCGCTTGGATACCGCCTTCTGCCATCATTGAGTTAGCGTCACCTATACGAAGTTTAGTAACAATCATAACGTTTGCGCCGTTGCCGTGAGCGGTAATAGCGGCAGAAGAACCTGCGCCACCGCCACCGATAACTAATACGTCAACGTCATAGTCGGGATTTTTAAGGTCAATCTTCTTTGAATCGAGCCTTGACTTACCTTGTAAAAGGTCAGCGAGTTCGTGAAGAACTTTTTCGCCTTTGTTGGGGCCTACTTTTAAAGTTTCGTAAGCGCCTTCAATGTAGTCGGGGTGGAATTCGCGTAAAACCGCGGTCTTTTCGTCAGCGGTCATTCTTGCGTGAAGATTTTTAAGTCTGTCCGCTCTTGTTGCTTCTACTTTCTTGATAGAATCAAGTTGTTCTTGAGTGTAAGAATACATATCCGTTCCCCCTTACTTTTCAATATCTCTTGAATTGTAGAGTGCTTTTTGCTCTTCAAGAGATTTATTCATAATTTCGTTCATGCTTTCGTCGTGCTTACCTTCGTTGATTTCAGCAACTCTTTCTAAAAGGTGAGCGCATTCGGGAGCAATGTACTTGCCGTAGAGTCTTCTTGCAAGGATAGCAACTTGCGGATGAGAAATACCTGCAGGGCATCTTGAAGAACAAAGACCGCACATAATAC
>JAGCLN010000200.1 GCA_017646945.1 Clostridia bacterium
GCCGTCAAGTTACGACTGCAACAACCAACAAGGTTAGTTGCACCCGATAACTTGCCGTCGAGCCTTGCCTAACTTGTTTCTAACGGCTTAATATTTTTTCAAGCAAATAATTTTAAAAAGCGTGCAGTTAGCACGCTTTTTTGTTTACGTTATAAATTAAAACTTTGCATATAAGTAATTTAAAAAGCGTGCTGGTGGCACGCTTTTTTTAATTCTTATTTCCGTCTTCTTTATCAAAGAGTAACTTCTTTTCAATAAATAACGCTACGAAAGTTAAAGTAAACGCTATTATCGTTATCATAAGCACGGTGTTAAAGTGCTTTTTACCGTCGCTTGATACTATCGCAGTTTTATTAGTAGTTGTTGTTACGGTTGATTCAAGTTCGCCGTTTAAATAGCCCGACACAATAAAACCGAGTGGCTCGTTATCTTCGCTTGTGGTGATAAGAGTCATTGAAACGCCGTTGAATTTAACTTCTAATAACGCCTTAACGCTTGTGTTTTTATCAATCGTTTGCAATGCGTAGTTTTGAGAGAATATCGGTTTTGCAAATACGGTCGTTTGGTTGGATATAACGAAAGTTTCGTTAACCTCGTTAACGCTAATTTTAAAAGCATCGTAATAATCTTCGCCTATGATTGCTAAAGTGAAGTTTGAATCGGGCGAATATTTAGTTTCAGTCTTTCTAACGAGCGCAACGAATTTATCAAAGCAAGATACTAAGTAATAATTATCAATTTCATCAATTACTAAGTAAACTTTTTCAGGGTAAGGATTTGTAACGGGGGTTATCGTTTTAAAGTTACCGCTTTCAGTATAATCGCCAAGCGTTACTTTGAAAAGTTTAGCGTTTTTATCAATGGTAACGAACTTGCCTTCAACCTTATCAAGCACGGTGTTAAGCGCGTTTGCTTTACCAACTTCGCTAAGGTTAGCAATATTCATAACGTCACCTTTACTGTTTAATATGCAGGCGTTAGAAAGCGCGTAGCATACGTTAGAGCGGTAGTTAAGGTCTATATTTTTAATGGGTAACTCGGTATCTAATTTGAAAATCGATAAATCGTTGTTTAACGCGTTGTAACTGTACTTATAAATCAAACCGTCGTTTGCCAAGCCGTAAACGTTTCCTGCAAAGTCCGCTTTGAAAGAAATAAACTTCTTGTTGGTTGTGGCAAGTTCAGTAGTAACGCCGTTAGAGTACTTGATAAGTTTTTGATTTTCCCCTTCAATGCTATCGGCAACGTTTATATAGAAATTGCCAAAGACGTCAACACACGCGTTCGTTGCAACGCCCTTAATTTCCGTTTGAGAGTTAATTTTTTCTACCGTGATATTAGTAACGCCGTTATCTTCGTTAGGTAGCGTTATACGGTTAATATTTACCGCATTGTAACCCAACTAGAGTAACGCGTAGTCGGTGTAGTAAAACTCGCCATCGAGATAGAATAGTGAAGTTACAGATTCGCTTTCCTTTTCAAAAACGAGTTTCAATTCGTTGTTTTCAATTTGGTAAATGGATAAGAGTTTTCCGTGATATATGCCCAAATGCGTATCCGAGCAAGCAAGAAGTTTAACGTCAATCGCTTCTTCACCGTTATAAAGCGGGGCAAGGCTAATTGATAAATACCTATCTTCAATCGTTTTATCGAGCGCAGTTCTAACTATTCTCTTATATGAAATGCCTTGGTCGTTTTGCGCCCCGTCATCTAAAACGTAAGCGTAATTTTCAGATAAAGATAAGTGCGATGCGTTATTAGTAAGCCTGTATTTAGCGGTTGATTCGGTGGTGATTGCAAAATCGGTAAAATTGCCGTTTGGCGTTACCGCTTGAATACTCTTGTTAGTTGGGTCTGCAAAAACGAGCGTTCCGTTCATAACCGTTACGCCTTGCGGATTAGCGGTGTAACCAAGTGAAGATTCGTTAGTTGTGATAGGGGTTATAAGTTCAATCTCTTTACCTTTACCTTTTTGAACTTTGAAAATACCACTACCAGAAGTAAGGTAAATATAATCTTCATACTCAGTCATATAGTTAACGTCAATGCTAACGCTTGCTACTACGTATGAGGTAGAAGATGCCACTTCAAAACAGTAAAGTTTTCCACCGAACAAATAGTAAATATCGTTATTTTGAGAAATAAACGCGTTCTTAGTAGTGAAGTTGTGAGTTGAAAGTTTTTCAAAACTCGGCAAGTTACCGTCTACTGAAATTTTATAAATAACGATTGTGTTATTAGTGTTCGTTAACAAGAACTCGCCCTTTATCATAAAGAAATTTGAACTTGTTACCGCAGTTTCAATAGGCGTAGCCGTCAAATCGTTTGCTAAAACGTAGTAAAGGTGAGAACTCGATAGATAGAATATAAATCCGTTCCACTCGGTAGCGTGCGTTACGTTTGAAATGGTTGGGTGGTCGGGTATTGCCGAGTATTTTTCAGTATTAGGATTATATATTGAAATTTTATCGAAAAGCGAAGTTCCGTCCGCATTGCCGATATGCTCGGTAATTACTAAATAACCGCTGCTAGAATAGGAAACCGCCATGGGCGAAGTTAAATCGTAAAGTTGCAAAGCGGAAGACGGCAGGAAAGTTTCAGTAGGGGATAAAGTTACGCTTGAATCATCGGCTCTACCACGCAAAACGCTACCCGAAAGCGAAAACGCCACAGATATAAACGCAACGGATATTAAACTCAAACAGTAAATCAAAAACTTTTTCATACGCGCCTTAAATAATAATTACTTTGTTATTAAGTATAACACCATAAACGAAAATTTTCAATGCTTTTAATAAAAAAATACCGCCGTGACTAAACTTGGCAGTATTACTGTTCTAAAATGTAATTGAAAATGCGAACAAATGTTCGTAAATAATACATAATAACTTGAATTATCACCAAAGTCAACGATTTATGACGAAAATAATACTTAATTTCGTTCAAAATAAATTATTTTGTACAAAAATGTCATATTCTGTTGAAATTAATGCCGAACTTAATTAAAATGTAGGTGTAATTCGGGAGGAGTTTTAAGTTATATGGAAAA
>JAGCLN010000201.1 GCA_017646945.1 Clostridia bacterium
CCTATTTTCCATAAATTCTCCACCTTTAAGTTTCGTTACCATTATTATTTCATATTTTTTAATTTAAAACAATATCACGCTTATGCTAATATAATATCATTTTTTATCATTTTAAATATTGATAATTTAAAAATAGCGTGATATAATAGCATTATGAAAAACTTTTATAAAACGCAACACTCTATAATATTTCAAGAAGATTTTTGTAATTGGGAAACGGGCGAATTACTTTCTCCCATTGAAACGCAAAATTATACGATAGTTCAAGTTGCCGAACTATATTATAACAATGCGTTTAAAATAAATAACCACGTTCAGTTTTGTGATTTAGAAATAACTTTTCCTATAACTAACGGCTTAACTTGCTCAACAAACGACGTTTTAGATAAACTACAAAAACACGAATTTTATCTTTCTTTTAAAGGCGATAGACACTCTTTATTTAGCCGTAACGGTGCAAGATTTCAAACGTTTGCTATAAATTTTAAAAATCAAAATTCCATAGAACTTTTAAACAAAATAACTGCTATTTTTAAAGAAAAAAATAGGCTTTTTATGCCAAATTTATCTCACTTTTTTACGGCGCTTATAGGCGAATTTTTATCGGTAAAGCAAGAATTTTTTATTCAGAGAATAGACGGACTTATTACCGAAATTTTAGTTTTAATAGCAAGAATGGGCAAAAGTGTTAACGCTAATTTAACGCCCGATAAAAACCCCGAAGATTTTAAAAATTATATTGACGAGCATTTTTTAGATATTTGCTCGTTAGACGAACTTTCAACGAAGTTTGGCTACACCTACGGCCACATTTGCAAGACATTTAAAAAAGCGTACGATATAACTTTGGTAGAATACTTTTTAAAAAAGAAAATGGAATATTCGGTTTTGCTTTTAAAGGAAAATAAACCGCTAACGGAAATTGCGGAAATAACCGGATACTCAACGCCTTACAATTTTAGTAGAGCGTTTAAAAAACATTTTGGAGTTTCGCCAAAGGGCTTTAAATTTAGCAATACAAATAGAAGCGCGTAGAGCAAAATGCTCTACGCGTTTTTACACTTCAATTTCGTAGCCGTCAAAAGCAACGTCTATGCCCGTTCCTGCAAAAATTTTTTTGGTTTTTGAGTGCGATTCGGTTATGTTATGCGTTAAATGAGTTACCGTAAATTTAGTAAATTTATCTGCGATTTTACGTCTTATAAGTTCTTGTTTTAATACAATATTATCAATAAAACTCATATGATATTTACTTGCTCTACTTTTTGCAAGTCCGTAAGTTGAATCCATAATAACAGCATTGAATTTTACGTTTAATTTCTCTAAAAATTCAAGTGTTTCTTCGTTTGGATAACCGCTATCAACAAGATACAATAAACTTTTACTGCCGTCGAATAAAACGTAATTTAGGCTATCTAAATAAGGCGCGTGCATAGCCTTTAACGCTATTACTTCATACCTTCCTACTTTTTGCTTTTTATACGGCTCGAACTCATAAAAACAAACGCTTTGCTTTGCTTCATTGCTTGCGCCGTAAAGGTCGAATAACGCTTGACATTTTTCTTTTACGTTTTTTGCCCCGTAAAAATTAAAATTTTTATATTTTAAATTATGCGCTTGAACGCTATTGTGAGTAAAGGCAACAATAGGAACGAAATGGTCTTCGTGCACGTGGGTTATTATAGCGTTTTCAACGTTACCTAAATTTATGCCGTATTTTATAGCGTGGCAATTAGTATCTGCGGGAAAATCAATAAGCAAATCGTCGTTTATAAGCGTTTGAGATAAAGTTCGCAAATTTTTGCCACCTAATCTTCTTGCTTCTTCGCAGTGCGCGCAAGAACAAAACGGGGCTGGGAAACTTTCTCCGCCACCCGAGCCTAAAATTTTAATTTTCATACTATACCCCCTATATTATTGGCGTTTTTTTAATTATTACATATCATTTGTTTTATTGCAATATCTAAAGTTGAAAAAATAATATCATTTTTTGATTTGTTTGAAATTATAATTTTTAAAGTTTAATTAGTTTAGATTGCGCAAATAAAAAATAGATAGCGTTTGCGTTATCCGATTACGCTACGGAACGATTTTTGCGCATTTAAGGTTGTTTTCGGCGTAAAATACCAAAACTTAATTGACTTATAAAGATGTTTAAAAAATTAAAAACGACTGCTTTTTAGTTAGCCGTTTTTTTTATTAAATTTTTTATATCGCTTTCTAAAATAAATTGACAAGCCTTTTTATCTTTGTTTTTTTCAAACGCGTTGAATATAAGTTTTGCTAAATAATAACCTATTACACCCGATATTCCACCTACAATAAGCCCACCTACAACGTCTGTAAAATAGTGCACGATTAAATATACCCTTGAAAAAGCCGTGAGTACCACAAAAATATAAGATAGCCAACTTTTCTTTTTGTTTGTTGATAAAAAGAGTGCAGTCATACTTGTCATAGCAACGGTGGTGTGCCCTGATGGAAAGGAATATTCGCTGACCGAAGTTGCGCCTGCATTTTTCCAAAATGCAAAGTACTCCAAATCGGCATAAAAAGGTCTAACCCTTGCAACCGCGTTCTTGATTATAACGTTTGTAAAGAGTGCGCCGACACCTATTGCCAAAAGCATTGATGCCCCCGTTCTTCTCGTACCCTTAAAAAGCAAAAGAATAACCGATAGGATAATTAAGAATATCCCACCTTCGCCAAAAAAAGAAACGAACTTTAATAGCGGGGTTAAAAATTCGCCCGCCGTTTTTTGAAGTCCGTTCATTGCAATAAAAATCTGCCTATCGAAGTTGTAAAAAGTATTGTTTAACCAATCTGCCATAATTTAACCCAACAAGTGTGCCCACTTATCGTATTGATAAGCAACGTTATCTTTAGAGTGGCTATCGCTTGATAAAATTAGTTTGCCACCCTTTTTCTTTATATATTCAAGAATATCTAGCGCTGGATAAGGCTCGGTTCTATATCCCCTTGAGATAGCGCCCATATTGATTTCAAAAGGCTTATTAAAAGTAACGAGTTTATCTATCGCCTTTTGATACGCCTTAACGTATCTTGGATTTTTAACGTCAAAATATTTATTGCCTTCATTAAACTTTGTGATTAAATCAATATGCCCTATAATATCCACCTTCGCCACGTCAAAAATCCTTTCAACTTGGGCAAAATAATACTCTGCAAATGCATAATAATCGCCGTTAAAGGCTTCTTTCGCAGTCCTTAAAAACTCTTTCTCGCTTCTGTCGATAAAGAAATATTTGTCGTCTTTTTTTATAAAGTGAGATGAGCCTATAACGTAATCGTATTCTCCCACGCTATTTAAGGTCAACAAGTCCCACTCAATGCCACAAAGCACTTTGATTTTATCTTTATACTTTTCTTTTAAGACTTTCATCTCATCACAAAAGTTCTTTTCCTTTACTAAGTCAACGTATTCTTGAATACTTTGGTCCACCACCGAGTGAAGACATACGCCAACCGTTTTTAAGCCCTTGTCAATAGCGCTTAAAATCATTTCTTCAGGTGAATTTTTTCCGTCACAAAAGTGCGTGTGCATATGGAAGTCTTGAAATATCGCATCTTTTTTGTCTAGTGAAATCATTATTTTGTCATTTTCTCCTGTTTAACTTTATGGTCGATTACGTGGCGAGAAGAAAGTTCTTTATGAATATCTTCTAAAGAAATACCTGCTTCTATCATTAAAACGAGTGTGTGATAGCAAAGGTCGGCAATCTCGTAAATAGTTTCCTTTTTATCTTGCGCTTTTCCCGCAATGATAACTTCAGTACATTCTTCGCCCACTTTCTTTAAGATTTTATCCAAACCCTTTTCAAACAAATAGGTTGTGTAAGAACCTTCTTTCTTGTCGATTTTTCTGCCCCTAATAAGTTCAAAAAGCCCTTCTAAAGAAAATTCTTTCAAATCTTCATTTTCATAAATTCTGTCGTTAAAGCAACTATCCGTTCCCTTGTGGCAAGCAGGTCCGTCCTTTTCAACCATAACGAGAAGAGCGTCCTTATCGCAATCGGCTGTGATTGAAACGACGTGTTGATAGTTGCCACTCGTTTCGCCCTTTAACCAAAGTTCTTGTCTACTGCGTGAATAAAAGCAGGTCAAGTTCTTTTCCATTGTTATTTTAAGGCTTTCCTTATTCATATACGCAAGGGTTAAAACCTTTTTTGAAACGTTGTCAACCACTATTGCTGGGATAAGCCCCTTTTCATCAAATTTTAATTGTTCAATATCTATCATAATTTTCTCCTTAAATTCTAACGGGTATATTGTTTTTTTGCAAC
>JAGCLN010000012.1 GCA_017646945.1 Clostridia bacterium
ACTTGTAAGGAGCCGTGGGCGACGGAATAGTGAGCAACTGAAAGTTGCGAACGTCACGTCATTTCAAACGGTCATGTTTAATAAGCACGGCAACGTGCCAAGTAAAAAGGAGAAAAAAAAGAGCAAACACGAAAAGTGCTTGCTCTTTTTTGCGACTACAAACGCAGTCACTTGCATGGCAAGGTACGACACTATTAATACAATTCAGATATAATCGTTGAATAATTTAAAACCACCTTGCTGCAATCGTTTGATTTTGAAACCACCTAACCTATCGTTTAATAGTTGAAACCTTTATAATTGAATTCGTTTCTTATTTTTAAATACTGTAATTATTAAACATACTCCAAGTCCTGTAGAAAAGCAAAATACAATTGGAAAAATTATAAAACCACTTATACTTTGTTTGTGCATAATTTGTTTGTATTGTTCAAGAGATAAAATCATACTATCTCCTTTTATTTGAACCACTTCATAATATGATGAACTTTCTTTTACATAACAATAAATATGATCACCATTTTTTAATTTTCTTAAATCTTCTATAACGTTATTTTCAGTTAACACATTATTAATTCTAACAACTTTTTTACCTTCTACTACCGAAATATAGAATTGATATCCATCTTCAGCATTTCCAGATTCTCTAACACTCTCAACTGTACATTCTATATACATTAAATCATTATATGTCAAATTGTTAGATTCATTATACTTAACTAAACTTCCTACAAATAAACTAGAAAATATTATTGAAAAAAATAAAAATAATATTCCTGTAAATAAAACAATTTTACTATTCTTATCCATAAAATCACCTCTGGTATATTAATGATTATGACCAACAGAGTAAAATTCCGTTTTTATATTCATATCTTTAACAGTTTGTATAAATTGCTTATTTGTTTTGACAAAGTTTTTAACTAAAAAATGCATTCCTATCGGTATGAGTTGCGGTGGACTTTACGCTTGCAAGACTGCGGCTATGTTTCCTGATTATATTGACGTGTTGTACCTTGATGCGCCCGTTATGAACCTTTTGTCTTGCCCGTGCGATTTAGGTATTGCTAAAAGTAATCTTTTTGATGAATATTACAGGGTAATGCAAGTTTCTAAAAGTGAACTTCTCTCTTATAGAGAGAACCCCATTGATAAAATGTATATTTTACTCAAAAACGATATCCCCGTAGTAATGGTTGCGGGTGGTAGCGATATAATCGTTCCGTATGAAGAAAACGGTGCGATTTTGGAAAAGTTCTACAAGGAAAACGGCGGTAGAATTAAAGTTTATATTAAGCCTGAATGCGGTCACCATCCGCACGGGCTTGAAGACTTTAAAACTGCGGTTGACGAAGTTGAAAAATTTTCTATGGAGAACGCTAAATGAAACTTTCTACCGAAATAAGTTCCGCATCTAAAATTCTTGGGGAAGAAAGGGCGATTGAATATATTGCAAAAGCGGGTTTTAACGCCTTTGATTTTTCAATGTTTAAACTTGGAAAAGTTGGCGATAATAACGAACTTATTGATTATCCTTTAAACACGGCAAACTATCTTTCGTTTGCTAAAAGGTTAAAGAAAATTGCCGATGATAACGGAATAATTTGCAATCAGTCGCACGCACCTTTCCCCGTGCTTGACCCTATCAAAAATTCCTTTTTAAAAAGGGCGATAGAGTGCACAATGGTAGCGGGTGGTGAAATTTGCGTTATCCACCCAAACAACGACTGGGGCGCTGAAAAAAACCGCGATTTTTACCTTGAATTATTACCTTTTGCTAAGGAATGCGGTGTAAAAATTGCAACTGAAAATATGTATAATTACAATACTACTACTTGGGAAGTTATTAGTGCGGCTTGTTCAAACGAAATTAGTTTCGTAGAGCATTTAAATGCGGTTAGCGACGAATATTTGGTTGCTTGCTTAGACGTTGGCCACGCAGAAATGCAAGGATTAAAAACTTCGGCGGTTAAAAATATTTACGCGTTAGGCGATAAACTTCAAGCGCTACATATTCACGATAACGACCTTATTCACGACAGCCATCAAATTCCTTTTTCTCTTAGTATTGATTTTGGTAAGATTGTAAAGGCGTTAAAAGATATAAAATACAAGGGTTATTTCACGCTCGAAGCAGATTGTTATCTTAACGATTTTAATGAAGATAACGTAAGCGTTGGAATTAAAAATCTATACAATTCAGTTAAAATAATTGAAGACGAATTCAATAAGGAGTAATTATGAAAATTCAATTTTTAGGTACAGCGGCGGCAGAAGGTTTTCCCGGTTCGTTTTGTAATTGCAAATACTGTGAAGAAGTAAGAAAACTCGGCGAAAAGTACTACCGCACTCGCTCTCAAGCGATTATTGACGGAAAACTTTTAATCGATATGCCCGCAGATACGTATTACCACTTTTTAAAGAATAATATTCGTGGCGATGAGATTGAAACCGTTATCTTTACCCATACTCACGGCGACCATTTTTACCATAAGGAACTTGAAATGCGCGGTGCAGGTTACGGCAAGGATATGGCGGTAGAAAAACTCAATCTTTTAATTCCTGCAAACGGTTTGGCAAAGATTGAAAAACTTGGCTCGCACACTAAAGATATTATGAACGTTCAAATTGCAAAGCCGTTCGAAACCGTTACTTTTGGCGATTATGAAATAACACCGCTTCCCGCAAGGCACGGTTACGGTGCGATTGACGCTAATATTTACCTTATTAAAAAGGGTGATAAACACTTCCTATACGGTCACGATACTGGATATTTCTTCGACGAAGTTTTCGATTATTTTAAGAATAATAACGTCTATTTAGACTGCTTGACTTTGGACTGTTGTTACGGCTCGTTACCTATTTCGGATACGGGCGCTCACATGGGTTATCCCAACGTTGAAAGGGTTTATAATAGACTTAGAGAAAACGGTAATATTGACGATAAAACCGTTAAAATTATCAATCACTTCTCACACAACGTAAACCCCGTTCAATATGTTTTAGAAGAAGAATCAAAGCATCTTGATTGCTTAGTTTCTTACGATGGTATGGTGGTTGAAATTTAATGCGATATTCTACATATTTATTTGATTTTGACGGAACGCTCGTTGACTCAATGCCCACCTTTTGCAAGGGTATGCTCAAAATCTTAGACGACCACGGCGTTAGTTACGGTGACGATATCGTTAAGATAATAACACCGCTTGGCTATTTAGGGTCGGCAAAGTATTTTCAGTCAATAGGCTTAAATTTATCGGTTGAAGAAATAGTTGCACTCGCAACCGAATATTTCTTGAACGAGTACGCTAATAATATCCCTGCAAAAAACAACGTTATTTCAACCTTAAAAGCGTTAAAAGACGGTGGCGCTAGTTTGAACGTTTTAACCGCATCGCCACACAGTATGCTTGACCCGTGCTTAAAGCGTTTAGGGGTTTTCGGCTTGTTTGATAACGTTTGGTCTTGCGAAGATTTTTCAACTACGAAAGCAGACCCGAATATTTACTTAATGGTAGCGAATACGCTTGGCAAAACCGTTAAAGACGTCGTTTTTTTAGACGATAACTTTAATGCTTGCAAAACCGCTAAAACTTCGGGTATGAACGTTTTAGGCGTGTATGACGATTCTTCAAAAGATTTTGTTGAAGATATGAAAAAAATCGCGGACGGTTACGTCTACGACTTTAAAGAATTGCTATAATTAAAAACCGCCAAAAACGGCGGTTTTTTTACGTTATATTTTTTGGTGACGATCCAAACTTTTGCTTGATCGCTTTTGAAAAAGAAAACGGCGAAGAGTAGCCGAGCATTGAAGCGATTTCGCTAATTTTATACT
>JAGCLN010000202.1 GCA_017646945.1 Clostridia bacterium
AAATCCACTTCGGGTATAAATTTAAAACTCAACGAGTTTTTGCAAGGCGACGTAAGTGACGTTAATTTGGATAAGGCGATACTTAGTTTAGATACCGTTGCTAAGGATTATAAAAAGAGTAGAACGGGTAATGATAAAATTTCTAAGGAACGCCAAACGATAGATGAACTTACTTCAAAAATCGTTAACGCAAGCGCGATAGAAAGAGCGCTTCCACAAAAACTGCAACGCCTTAGCGAGTTAAAGGGGCAAATTGCCGATTTAAACTCACGTTTTACTTTGGTTGAGAAAGAGAATAAGCGCATAAACGAATACGCTCACTACGAGCAAATTTTGGCTTTAGCCGAAACTTCAAGCGAGAACGCTAAGCAAATTTTAAACAAGTATAGTGGCAAGTTGCCGTCAACGGAAGAGATTTCAAAATTGCAGGCTTTATCGCTTGAAAACGCAACGCTTAAAGCAAAGATGGGTGGCGGTTTATCGAGTGAAGAAGAAACCCGTTACGGTACGCTCAAAACGGTGTTTTCAAACGGCGAACCGAGTGAAGACGAACTCTTGGGCTTAGAATCAAAAATCAACGCTTTAAACACCGCAAAGGCTCGCAAACAAGTTATTCAAAATAGTGAAACCTTTAAAGCCGATAGCGATTTGTTAAGGTTTACTAAAAACCTTCCGTCCGCCGAACAGCTTGCCGAGATGGACGGTTTAGCAAATGAGCATAAGAGAATTAGTGAAGAATTAAACGCTATGCGTTTAGGTTCTGAGTCAACGGGTAATGCTAAGGGGAACGGCGTTTTCTTAATTTCGTCCTTTATCTTTATCGCTTTAATTATTCTCGGTGCAATACTCACGGTTACGAATCCGTTATTTTTAGTTTTAGCGGGTGTTGGCGCGGTAGGAACGGCAGTTTGTTTATGCTTGTTCTTAGTTAAAAAATCTGGTGTAAATTCAGGTGTTCAAGCAAAGATAAACGAGTATAGTAGTAAGCAAATGTATCTTGAAAATAAGATTGAAGTTTACCTAACTTCCTTTGGTTATTCGCTTGCTAACGGCGTTATGTTTGCTTACGCATCGTTTAAAAAAGACTATCAGTCGTTTATGAGTTTGCAAAAATCCAAGAGTGAAATTAAAGCGGGCGAGGTTGGTATTGATAACGAAATTTCAAAATTGTCTACCGAGCTTAACTCTTACTTTATTTCCTATAAGATAGACGAAACTAATTACGTTTCCGCCCTTTCAAAACTTAAAAGCAAAATTAACGAGTATAACAACTTAAAATCGCGTTCGAAATCTATTGAGCAAACCGTGATAAACGCGAGCGCTAAAATTAGTGAAAACAACTCGGTAATTTCAAACTTTTTGTCAACTTACGGTTTAAATTCGATTGATTTTAACCTTATTTTAAAAGATATAAACTTGTACGAGCGCGAGCAAAAATCTTATAATGAACTTACTGAAAAAGCCCGTTTATATAAGGAAGAAAAAGGCATAACCACTAAGCCTGACAAGTCGCTCGTTGACTTAACTGAACTTAGCGTACGTTTAAATAAGTTAATGGACGAGCAATCCGCATTAAATAGCGAGATTGAAAACGACGAACGCCAAGTAGAAATGCTTTCCGGTTACGAATCGGATAAGGCTCAAGCCGAGCAAAAACTTAGCGAATATAATAAAACTTACGATTTATTAACCGCAACTTCCACCTTGTTAAAAACGGCTGAACAAAACCTTAAAGACCGTTACGTAAAACCCGTAAAAGACGAGTTTATTAAATATTCCACCCTTTTAGAAAGTACGCTTGGTGAAAAGGTTACTATGACGAAAGACTTTGAGGTTACCTTTGAAAGAAACGGTCAAGAGCGTGGCGAAAAGTATTTAAGTTCGGGCGTAAAGAGTATTTGCGCGCTTTGTTTCCGCTTAGCGCTTATCAAAAATATGTATAAGGGAACGTCGCCGTTTTTGATTATGGACGACCCGTTCGTATTTTTAGATAACGAGCATTTTGAAAAGGTTGAAAAGGTAGTTAAAGCTTTATCTAAAGAAATGCAAATTATTTACTTTACTTGCCACGAAAGTAGAAAAATACAATAAAAAAACAGCGGTATTTCCGCTGTTTTTTTAATGTTTATTTTTCGTATACGCTTCTTGATAAAATTCTAACGTCAGGCAAAGTTCTAAAATCTTCATTGTAGTCAAGGCCGTAACCTACAACGAATTCGTCAGGAATTGCATAGCCTACGTAATCAACCGCAACTTCCCTAAGTCTTCTATCAGGCTTGTCTAAGAAAGCGCAAATCTTAACTGACGCAGGGTTTCTCGTAGCGAGAAGATTTTTAAGATTGTATAAGGTGTTGCCCGAATCGATAATATCTTCAACGATAATAACGTGTTTACCTTCAATATCGCTTGCAAGGTCGGTTTTAATTTTTAAAATACCCGAAGATTCCGTGCTTGAACCGTAACTTGAAACACACATAAAGTCAAGTTGAGCAGGGATAGTTAAGTATCTAAGTAAATCCGCAGTGAAAAACATACTGCCTTTCATAATGCAGATAAATACGGGATTAAGGCCTTCGTAGTCTTTACTGATTTGAGCCGAGATTTCTTTAACCTTTTTATCGATTTCTTCTTTTGAAATTAAAACTCTATCAAACATAATAAATCCTTTGTAAAAGCTGAATATAACAAAAAAGACCGCTAAATGCAGTCTTAGATGTTTTAAGCTCTTTCTACTTTTTTGCTTTTAAGACAACGTGCACAAACGTATTCAGAACTTACTACACCGTCGTTAACAACTCTTACTTTTTGAACGTTAGCGTTGTATAAGCGGGGAGTTTTACGGTTACTGTGGCTTACTTTATTGCCGGATAATTTACCTTTTCCGCAAACGCTACATACTTTTGACATAAAATGCACCTCCGAAAAAAATGCTCATAGTTATTTTGCATATATACTTTATCATTATTCGCCAAAAAAAGCAACAATTTTAATGATAAATAATAAATTATTTTTTAGTAATATCAAAATTTTTCAAAAAGTTTTATTTTTGTTGCAAAATTGCCCCAAATATTGTAAAATAAGTATATATTGATTTTAAGGAGAGAGTTATGGCGATTAAAACCAACAACGCGTGCGGTATAATTTCTATATCAGATAACGCTATTGCGCAAATAGCGGCTCAAGCATCGCTTGACTGTTATGGTATTGTTGAACTCGTATCACGCCATTTTAAAGACTCTCTTTTCGTTATGCTCGGTAAAGGTAAGCGCGCTAAGGGCGTTAAGGTTGAGATTAAAAATAGCCGTATCTTTATCGAAGTTTCCGTTATTATCAAGTTCGGCGTGTCAATTTCAGCGGTTGCTGATAGTTTAAAAGAAACTATCAAGTATAACGTTGAAAAGTTTACTGGTATGGTTGTTGACACGGTTGACGTTAATATTACGGGTGTTAAACTTTGATTTCACAGGAGTTTTTTGAATGAAAACTATTAACGGCGTAATGCTGTCTAAAATGATTACGAACGCGTCAAAATTATTAGATTTCCATAGGGAAAAAATTGACGCGCTTAACGTATTCCCGGTGCCCGATGGCGATACCGGTACGAATATGTCTTTAACCGTAAAGTCTGCGGTTAAGGAGCTTAAAAATATTAAATCTAATACCGTTGCGGAAGTTTGCGATGCCGTTACCAAAGGCGCTTTAAGGGGTGCAAGGGGTAACTCGGGCGTTATTACTTCGCAAGTATTTAGGGGTATTTGTTCAGTTCTTGGTAAGGCTCAAGAAGTTGACGTAAAGGTTTTTGTCAAGGCTATGAAGCAAGCGACTGAAGTTGCTTACGGCGCTGTATCTAAGCCTAAGGAAGGCACTATGCTTAGCGTATGTAAAGCGATGAGCGAAGCGGCTTCTTCTTCAAAAGCAAAAGTGTTTACCGACTTGTTTGAAGACGTTATTAAGGCTGGTGACGTTGCTTTGGCTTACACCCCCGAGCAACTTCCCGTACTTAAAAAAGCGGGCGTAGTTGACAGCGGTGGTATGGGTTTACTTACTATCTTTAAAGGTATGCAAAAAGCCCTTTTAGGTGAAGAAATTGAACTTACCGAAGAAGATATTGAGCCCGTTAAGGAAGAAGAAAAGCACGACCACGCCGATATTTTTAGCCTTGGCGCTATAGAATTCGGCTATTGTACTGAGTTTTTCATTATAAATATTAAGAAAAAGACCACTCTTGCCGCAATAGATAGATTCCGTGAATATTTAATGACTATCGGCGATAGCGTTATCGTTGTAGGCGACTTAGAGTTCGTTAAAGTTCACGTTCACACAAACAACCCTGGTAGAGCGTTGTCGCACGCATTAGAACTTGGCGAAGTTGACAAGGTTAAGATTGAGAACATGCTCGAGCAAAACCGTGAACTCGTTAAAAAGTACGAAGCGGAAAGAAAAGAAATGGGTATGCTTGCAATTTGTTCAGGCAAGGGCTTTGAAGAAATGTTTAAAGACGTAGGCGTTGACGGTGTTGTTGAAGGTGGTCAAACTATGAATCCTTCCGCAAGCGACATTGCTGATGCCGTTATGCGTATCAACGCTAAAAACGTTTTCGTATTCCCCAACAATAAAAACATTACTTTGGCGGCGGAACAATCAAAGCAACTCGTTGAAAATAGAAACGTTTTAGTAATTCCTACTAAAAATGTACCGCAAGGTATTATTGCAGCGCTTGAGTTTAATCCTGAAGAATCCCCGTCGGTTAACAAAATCAATATGCTTCACGCTATTGATAACGTAACTGCAGGTCAGGTAACTTACGCGGTTAGAAGTAGTAAAACTGATGGTTTCAATCTTAAAACGGGCGATATTATCGGTCTTAACGATAAAAAGATACTTTCTAAAGCAGATAATATTGCAGACGGCGTTAAAGGCCTTATCGAAAAACTCGCAACTGACTCTCATTCGCTTGTAAATCTTTATTACGGTGAAGACGTTAATGAGGAAGATGCGGAAAAGGTAGCCGACTATATTAGGGAATCGTTCCCGTCGCTTGACGTTGAACTTTTCTTTGGTGGTCAGGCAGTTTACTACTATATAGTTTCACTTGAGTAAGGAGAAGGGGACGGTTTATTCCGTTCCCTTTCGTTATTTTATTGTATGAAGTTAAAAGACGTGAAGTACGTATCTGATAAAAGGATACAAGACTTAAAAAAACTTTCCATAAACACGGCTGAAGACCTTATCAATCACTTTCCAAGAAATTATCTTGATTTGACTTCGGTTACCCCGCTTAGCCAAGCGTACAACAACGATTTCGTTTTAACGCTTGCAACGGTGGAAGTAGAACCGCGCCAAGCAAGTGGTGGTAGGGTGAAATACGTTAAGGCGTTATGTTCGCAAGGAGCGGACACTTTTAGTGTGGTTTGGTTTAACCAACCCTACGTTGTTGGAAAGTTAAAGTCGGGGGAAAGGTACTTCTTTTACGGTAGAGTTCAAATTAAATACGGTATGATTTCTATGACGAATCCCGTGTTCGAACCAGTTGATAAAAACGTTAGATTAAAAGGGTATATGCCTGTTTATACCGTTAAGGGTAACTTAACCCAAAGCGGAATGAAAACGATTTGTCTAAGCGCGGTAAATTCTTTAAATCCATCCTCGTCAATCCCTTTATATCTTCAACAAAAATACGCTTTATCCCCACTTAACAAGGCGTATTTAGAAGTTCACTCGCCAAGTAGCGAAAACGCGTTAAAAAACGCAAGCGATAGAATTGCTTTGGAAGAATATTTCAAATTAATTTCCGCGTTTAAGATAATAAAAGGTGATAAAAAGCAGGTAAAACCGCGTAATTATAGCATTTCTGCCGATAAATTAGCGGAATTTGCAAAGCGTTTCCCTTTTGAGTTTACTAAAGGTCAAAAGCAAGCGGTAAATGAAATTTTTACCGATTTAAAAAGCCCTTTCACAATGAATAGGCTTCTTCAAGGCGACGTTGGTAGCGGTAAAACCGCGGTATCGCTTTGCGCATTATACGTTGCGTTATACTCAGGGTATCAATGCGCCCTTTTATCACCGACCGAAGTTTTGGCTAAGCAAAATTACGCGGTTTGCAAAAAGTATTTAAAAGAGTATGAAATAGGTTATTTATCCGGCAGTTTAACCGCTACCGAGAAAAAATCAATCAAGGCAAAACTTTTAAGTGGTGAAATCAAATTGTTAGTTGGAACGCACGCGGTACTTCAAGAAAACGTTGAATTTGAAAATTTGGCTTTGTGCGTGTGTGACGAACAACAACGTTTTGGCGTAGCGCAGAGAAACAGCCTTGAAGAAAAGGGAATTTATACCGATACGCTAGTTATGAGTGCAACGCCGATACCGAGAACGCTATCGTTAATTTTCTATGGTGACCTTGATATTTCAACCATTTTAGATAAACCCGTTGGAAGAACTGAAATTCAAACGAGCGTCGTTCCGCTTAGAAAATACGAAGATATGTTAGGTTTTGTTACCGAGCAAGCCAAAAAAGGTTTCCAAACGTATTTCGTTTGCCCAAAGATTGAGTTTGATGATGAAAGTGACGTTTTGTCGGCAAAAGAGTTGTACGAAGAGCTTTCCACCGTTTTGTCCGGCGTTAAAGTAGGGCTTTTGCACGGAAAAATGAAAGATAAAGAAAAATTATCCGTAATGCAAGACTTTAAGGATAAAAAGTTTGACGTTTTAGTTTCAACAACCGTTATCGAAGTAGGCGTAGACGTTCCCGATGCAACCGTAATGGTGATTATGAGCGCCGAGCGTTTCGGCTTGTCGCAACTGCATCAATTAAGGGGAAGAGTGGGTAGGTCTGATAAAAAGAGTTATTGTTTCTTGCTTTGTACTAAGGAAAGCGAAAAGGCTATTGAAAGGCTAAGCGCGTTAAAAACTTGTTCAGACGGTTTCAAGATTAGTGAAATTGACTTTGATATGCGTGGCGGTGGCGATTTGCTCGGTGAACGTCAATCGGGTAGGATACTCACAACACTTAAAGGTTTAAAATACTCTAATAAAACGGTGTTTACAGCAAAGGCGTTATCTGATGAAGCGTTTAAGTTAGAATCAAATATACCATACCTTAAAAAACACGCCCTTGAATTATATGAAAAACTTAAAAACGTAACCTTAAACTAAAAAAAAGAACTTGCGCTTTGCAAGTTCTTTTAATTTTTGTTAGATTTTAGGTGAGAGTTCCGTTTTCGCAAAAAGAAAACACGGTGTTTAACCGTGTTTGAATGGAGCGGGAAAGGGGGGATTCCCCTGTTAGGGGAAATGTCCGTTAGGACAAAAGGGTTGCGGCACGCTAGGGCCCGAACCGTAGGTGAGAGTTCCGTTTTCGCAAAAAGAAAACACGGTGTTTAACCGTGTTTGAATGGAGCGGGAAACGGGACTCGAACCCGCGACAACTGCCTTGGCAAGGCAGTGCTCTACCAACTGAGCTACTCCCGCAATTTTCGAAAATAAACCGACGCCATATAGTCAACCCATTCCCGAAATTGCCTTTTGGTGGGAGTTATAGGGCTCGAACCTATGACCCTCTGCTTGTAAGGCAGATGCTCTCCCAGCTGAGCTAAACTCCCATTTACGCACTCACTTTTCGCAAGTGCCCTACTAATATATCATTATTTTTTTATTTTGACAACTATTTTTAAGCTATTTTTCAATATTTTTATT
>JAGCLN010000203.1 GCA_017646945.1 Clostridia bacterium
GCGGTTAACGATAATATTACCGTTTCGGGCTGTAAGTCGACTTATAAAGAAGTAAGTTTTAGAACGGCGATGGAAAAAACGGAAAGAAACGAAGTTCTTTTAGAAAAAGTAAACGAAATTTTCAAAAGGAACGACCTTCCCACACTTATTGCAAGATGCGCGGCGGGTGGGTCTGACGCGGCAGACATGTCTTCCTACGGAATACCTACTCTCGATAGCCTTGGGGTTCGCGGTCAAAATATGCACTCGCCAAGCGAGTTTACCTATATTAGTTCATTAACCGAATCGGCAAAGATTCTCGGCTTAATCGCGATGGAGATTTAAGTTATGTTTTATAAAAAAAGCGGTGATAAAAAGTTAAGTAACGAACTTTTCAAAAACCCAACGAAAGAATATCGTGGCGCGCCGTTCTGGGCGTGGAACACCAAACTTGAAAAAGATTTACTCTTAGAACAGATTGACGCGCTAAAGAGTATGGGGTTTGGCGGATTCTTTATGCACTCACGCTCGGGGCTTAACACCGAGTATTTAGGCGAAGAATTTATGCAAGCCGTAAAATACTGCCGTGATAAAGCGGAAAAAGAAGATATGCTTTGCTATCTTTACGATGAAGATAAGTGGCCGTCAGGCTACGGCGGTGGTATGGTAACTAAAACGCCAAGATACCGCCAAAAAATGATTTACTTTACCCTTACGCCTAAAACCTTTTACGAAAAGGAATATGCGATTGAAAACGCACTTCCCTATCTTTTAGGGGTTTACGACCTTATATTAGATAACGACGGTTTTTTAGTTTCCTATAAGAAAATTAGCGAATCGGATAATGCAGTTGGCATTAAGCGTTACGCTTACGTTGAGCCCGTGCCGTGCGAAAACTGGCATAACGGTTTTACGCCCGAAGACGCTATGAATAGCGACGCCGTTAAAAAATTTATTGAAGTAACCTATGAAAAGTATAAAGACCACGTTGGTGAAAGTTTTAGTAAAAGCGTTCCCGCAATATTTACCGACGAACCGCAAATGGGATTTAAAAAGGTGCTTGAAAACTCGATAACCACCCCGTCTGCTAACTTTCCTTGGTCGGAAAGCATTCCCCTTAGATATTTTGAAAAGTACGGCGAAGACGTAACCGATTTTATCCCCGAAATTTTTATCGACCTTGCAGGCGGTAAAATTTCTAAATCAAGATATCGCTACCACGAAACCGCTACCGAACTTTTTACCGAGTGTTTTTCAAAACAAATAGGCGCTTGGTGTAAAAACAACGGCATACTCTTTACAGGGCATATGATGTGGGAACACGATTTGAGCGTTCAAACGGAAACGGTGGGCGATGCTATGCGCGCTTACGAGTGGTTTGATATCCCCGGTATTGACCTTTTGTGCGATGCGATTGAAATTGTTACCGCTAAGCAAACTCAATCGGTTGTGCGCCAGCTTGAAAAAGACGGTTTCTTGACCGAACTTTACGGCGTTACTAACTGGGACTTTGATTTTAGGGGGCATAAATTCCAAGGCGACTGGCAAGCCGCTCTCGGCGCAACGCTAAGAGTACCGCATCTTGCTTGGGTTTCAATGAAAGGCTCGGCGAAAAGAGATTATCCCGCGTCAATCAACTACCAAGTTCCTTGGCATAAAGAATACCCTTACGTTGAAGACCATTTTGCAAGGCTAAACACCGCTTTAACTCGTGGTAAACCGATAGTAAAAGTAGGCGTTCTTCACCCTATTGAGTCGTTTTGGCTCGATTACGGCGCGAATAACACTTCTTCAAGCACCAAAAAACACGCTCTTACTAATTTTGATAATCTTTGCTCTTGGCTCTACGAAGGCACGGTTGATTACGACCTTTTATCCGAAGCTTTACTCGGCGCACACGCATCTATTGAAAACGGCTTGTTCTGCGTTGGCAAAATGAGTTATGAAACGGTAATCGTTCCACCCGTTAAAACGATAAGAAGAACTACTTTCAACCTTTTAAAAAGCTTTATTCAAGCGGGCGGTAAACTTATTTTTACGGGCGATGCGCCCACTTGTATCGACGCCGAAGTTTCAAGCGAAGTTATTGAACTTTACAATAATTCTATCCGCATTGATTTTGATAGAGATTTAATCCTTCAAAACCTTGCCTTAGAAAAAACGGCGTATATTTACAACGAAGACAACACTTTGGCAACGAACTTCGTTCACCAACTTAGAAAGGATAACGATGCGCTTTGGTTCTTCTTAGCGCACGGCAAAAGACCTAACCTTGACGATAAGTCCGCTCAAAACTTGACTATCGTTTTTGACGGCGAGTATATCCCCACCCTTTACGATACGATAACGGGCGAAATCAAGCCTATTCCTTTCAAAACGGAAAATGGCAAAACT
The DNA here is from genome assembly GCA_017646945.1 of Clostridia bacterium. Lineage (GTDB taxonomy): Bacteria > Bacillota > Clostridia > Christensenellales > Borkfalkiaceae > HGM11412. Next base: position 2,374 of record JAGCLN010000203.1, read on the forward strand.
TATATTTACGCTAAAACTTTTGCGTTTGACAGTTTGCTTATTCGCCTTGAAAGTGGAAGCGGTGAGTTTAAAGAAGCTTCTAACAATAAAAAAGTTATAGAAGAAATTTCACTTGATAACAACGCCGAATACTCGCTGAGTGAAGAAAACGTTTTACTTATAGATAACTGCAAATACAAGTTAAACGACGGCGAGTATTTTGATAACGAAGAGGTTTTAAAAATTGACGAAAAAGTTCGCGTTATCTTGAAATATCCCAAGGCGGATGGTTGGGGCATTCAACCGTGGGCGCTTCCCGATTACCCTGCCGAAAACTACGTTACTTTAAACTACACCTTTGAAAGTTTAGACGATATTGACGAAGTTTTCCTTGCCGGCGAAGAAGCGGTTAAAGTTTTATTAAACGGAAACGAAATTGATTTAACGCCTATCGGCTACTACGTTGACAAGTCAATTAAAAAATACAAACTCGGCTCTATTAAAAAAGGTTTAAACCAAATTTTAATCACCGCGCCGATAACTCATAGAATTAGCGTTGAATATTATTATATCTTAGGTAATTTCGGCGTTACGGTTAACGGCTCGGTAAAGACCGTTTACAAAATTGATAACCGTTTAAACTACGGCGATTGCACCGTTCAAGGCTTGCCTTTCTACGGCGGAAACGTAATCTATAAGGCGAAGATCAACACGCCCGAGTGCGATTTATCCGTTCAGGTTGCAAATTATAGAAACGCGCTTATCAAAGTAAAAGTTGACGGAAAATACCGTGGCGTTATAGCATATCCGCCGTTTGAACTTAAAATTGACGGTGTTCAAAGTGGCGAGCATTTAATTGAAATAGTTGCGTTCGGTTCAAGAGTAAACACCTTTGGCCCCCTTCACGATGCAAGCCATAAAAAGTATATAAGCCCGAGCGCTTGGTATACTACTGGCGATGCCTTCACATACGGCTACGAACTTAAACCTACCGGCATACTTTTAGCGCCTACTATCAAAATTATTGAAAAATAACCAAGCAAAAAGCCAACCCGTTCGGTTGGCTTTTTATTATAACTTTATCAAATATTTTTGCGGTGTAACTAAACCTGTTAATTCTTCTATTAAAATTCCCCCGCACTTTTCAATAACGCGTTTTGACGGAATATTTTCCTTATAGCAACACGCTATAACTTCTTTTGCGGTTGGGTTTAGTTTTTTAAACTCTTCAATCGCTAATTTTAAGGCGGTGGTGGCGTAACCCTTTCCCCTTTCGCTTGGCGATACAAAATAGCCGATATTTCCTTCATATTCTTCAAACAAAGTTTTAGTAAGATAGGGGCGAATAATCACCGCACCAACGATTTTATCTTCGTTTACTAAAACGAATTGAACGGACTGATAATCTTCTTGCTCGTAACTTGTAAACGGAATATTTTCATACTCTACAAGTTTTTCTAAAAACTTTTCGTAATCTAATCCGTCTTCATACCTAACGCCTTTGATAGCACCGCCAAGCACGACTTGTTCGTTTAAGCATTTTGTAAATTCAGTTTTATCGTTTATAGTCAACTTTCTAAGTTCCATACTACTCACCTTGCTTTTTAGCCTTTCTGTACTCGATAGGCGTTAAATTGTATTGTTTTTTAAAATATTGAACGTAATAGGACGGGTTTGAAAAATTACAGCGTTCGGAAATTTGAGCCACCGTCATATCCGAAATTCTAAGCCAGTTTTTGCTCTCTTGCAAGCGTTTTTGAATAACGTAATCAATAACGGAAACGCCAACGTGCTTTTTGAACGCGTGCATAAGCGTGGTTTTGTTAACGAAAAACCGCTCGGATATACTCTTTATAGATAAATCTTCTAAAAAATGCCCATCTAAGTACTTCTTAACTGAGTTTATCAGTTCGTTACTACCCCTTTTTACGTTGGGAACGGGAACACGGCGAGCAACTTCTAAAACGTCGTTTATAATAAGCGAGAATAAAAGGTTGGCGTTTTCATAAAAATCTTTACCCTTGCGCTCGTAATCTTTTACGATTTGCTCGGTGTAATAACACACTCTTTCACCACCCAATTTATAAACCTTAGTATCGCCACCGCCGAGCGAATAGTTTTCAAGCCCGATTATGTAAACGCCAAAATTATCGGATACACCTTCTTCGTTGTGAACGGTATCGGCGTTAACGATAAACAAATCGCCCTTGGTTACTTCGTGCCTATCGCCGTCCACGTTAAAAACGCCTTTGCCGTTTACTACCGCCATTATCTCGGTAATATTATGCGTAACGGGGTCTTGCCGAGCGCTCTTTGATAGTTCCAAATAAGCAACGTAGGCAAGTTTTATACCTAACCCATTTTTTATATTATGCTCTCTAAGTTCAGTTATCGTAAACATATTAAAATTATATATCAATATTATAATGGTGTCAACAAATTAGCATTATTTTGATATAAAAAAGCATTATTGTTACTTTAAACGGTTTGAATATAATTATATAATA
>JAGCLN010000204.1 GCA_017646945.1 Clostridia bacterium
GCTGTTGTTAAGGGTGCTGATGTTACTAAAGACGGCGTTAAATACGAATACGTTCCATACAATAAGACCGACGTTGGTTTAACTTACGACGAAACTGGCGAAATCTTAAAGGGACTTAAAGAGCGCTCAGAAGAAATTAAACAGCCTGGCTTTATTGAAAAGTCTTTTGAAGATATGGCTGCTGGGCAGGTTATTGCGAGATACGTTCAACATATGATTAAACGCCCCGCAGCAGAAATCAAAGAAGAAGATTTGCATATAGGACTTTTCCACTTCGCAGAGTGCGACGTTCACCACGAATGCTTGCTTACGGGTGTAAGAAAGGTTATGGGGCTCGGTAAATACGGCGAATTTAAAAAGGACTAATGAAAAATATTAATTATAAGAAAGAACTGCTGAATACGCTACTAACCATAGTAGCGGCGGCACTTTCTGCTTTTGGTTTGCACGTGTTCGTTTATCCTGCATCGTTCGCACCCGCAGGTATTGACGGTGTGGCGACGATGCTACAAGAAATATCGGGGCTGAATGCAGGTTATTATTCTTTGATGATTAACGTGCCACTACTTATCGTCGCGTGGTTTTTCTTGAAGAAAAAATACGTCATTTATACGGTAGTGTTTACAGTGTTGTCGTCAATAATGCTTGTGATTTTGGAAACGTTATCGTTTTATCAATACCAAGATGTTGGCGCAGGCTTAATCTCGGCAGTTTTTTCGGGCGTAATGCTCGGCGTTCGCACGGGAATAATGTTAAAACTCGGCGCTTCAAGCGGAGGCGTGGATATAATTGCGAGTATCGTTCAATCTCGTCGAGTACACGGTAACATTGAAAAAATAATAACGCTTATTTGCTATGCTATAATCGGTGTGTCATACTTTTTATATAACGACCTTAATAGTATCTTGCTTTCAGTAATACAAATGTTCGTGTTCGAAAAGGCATCGGCGGTGATAATGAAAGAAACGAGAAATGCCGTTGTATTTAAGATAGTAACGCGAAATCCCGACGAAATTAAAAACGATATTATTTACGTGTTAAAACACGGTGCAACTATAGTGGAAAGCAAAGGCATGTTTACTAACGAAGGCAGTTCAATTATAATTTCTGTCGTAAACATTCGCCAAATCCCGGAATTTTTAAAGATTACGAAAAAATATCCCGACACTTTCGTTTATTATTCGGACGTTACGGGTGTTAACGGTAATTTTAGATGGTTTAAGGACGACGTGGCAAAGTAATTATGAAAAATACAAAAAAACAAATAGCAACTCAATATTTTGTCGATGCGCTCGTTGCAATAGTTGCAGGACTAATCGTTTCCGTTGCCTATTACTTTTTTCAAAACAGTAACGGATTTGCGCCAGGTGGAGTAGGCGGTCTTGCAACGATGACCTATCATCTTACGGGCTATTCTATTCCGTGGGCGTATCTTATGCTTGCATTCAATATCCCGATTTTTATTCTCGTTACCATATTTGTTAACAGAAAACTTGGAATATTTTTGATACTCTATATGCTCGTTCAATCGTTCGGAACGGAACTTTGGAGTGCCGTAAATTTTAAACCTTATTCATTACTTAATAACGCAGAAGATTTTAACATTGTATTTGCGTGTATCGCAACGGGTGTTATATCGGGGTTTGGTTTTTCAATTATGCTCCGTAGGTTTGGCGCAAGTGGTGGAACTTATGCAATCTCAGCAC